>VXNZ01000036.1 GCA_009840355.1 Chloroflexota bacterium | reverse complement strand
GATATTGAGTATAGCAGGACTTGGTTATCTTGTCAACCTTTCCGTATAATTCCCAAATTATTGCATTCGGTCGGCTAATAACATGGGGGCGATTACTACGCAGTGTGTAGTGGCCGATAGCGCTCCACCCGTATTCTGTCTTCACCTTTGCGTGCCTGAGCCAAGTCGAATGCCGTCTGACGGCTCAGCCAGAAGTCCGCGCTGGACCACCCGGCTTTCTCTAGTCGGATGGCCATGTCGGGCGAGATCGCCGCGTGGCCGTTCAGTACCCGTGAAAGGGTATGACGGGCAACTCCAAGAACTTCCGCTGCCTCAGTAACGTTTAAGTTGAGGGGATTCAAGCAGTTCTCCCTGACGCTGCGCCCCGGATGGGGCGGATTTTTCATGGGCATGGTCTCTCTCTCCTTATTAGTGATAATCCACTAGATCAACGTCGTACACGTCGCCATCTTCAAACCTAAAGGTCATCCGCCAGTTGCCAGTAATCGAAATACTCCACAGTCCTCTTCGGTCCCCTCTGAGTGGGTGCAGTCTGTATCCCGGGAGATCGAGATCGCCTGGCTTACCAGCGGAATCCAGATCTGCCAAGGCGAGAGTGATTCGGTCCAACTGGTCGGCGGATATCCTGCTGGGGTCGTCGCGCTCATAGAGTCGCCTCAGCCCTCTATGGCGAAAAGAACGGATCATGAAATTATTATACCGTGTGCCGGTACAGCTATCAATGTATTCCTTTATCTGCTAAGACGATCTATGAAATCGTCTTTAATTCTCATCACCCGGACTTCAAGAATTGGCTGCGATTAAGGAGTCGGACTTTCTGTGAAACAGACAATTGTAAAGGTGACTCTCCCGACTATTCATGCAAAACCCAATTTCTGTGCTAGCTTCCATTTCTGTACAAAGCCGGTCGAAAGCCCCACTATTGGCATTCTTCCAGCTGACTTATCGCAGTTACACGGTCTCCGAAGGTTCTCTTGGCTTTATCGGCAAAGTCATCAGGTACGATCAAACGCCTAACCATAGCCATCAACTCGCCGAGCGTAGGTTGCGCCAGAACGAGGGCTTCGTCAACGCGGCGATGTGCCCTGCTGGAATGTGCCCGCTTTCCCCAAAAGAACTGGTCGAGTTCGAGAAGCAGCTCCTTCTCTTTGTCTTGAAGGCTTCGACCGCGAGGAGATCCGTTCACAGAGTAGTCCGCGGTGATCCGCCATTCACGCTGTCGGTAATAACCGAGTTCTTGGTTTTGATGATCGTCATCGGTTGGATAGAATAGGGCCTGCGCGATAGAAGCCGCTCCTAATCATGGCATTGAAAGGCGCAGTTTTAAAACCCAGGTTGTCAAGGGCGGTTCAATAACATGCCAGTGGGGCGGAGCAAAAGTTAGAGCGTCTCAATTGTCGCCAGAGGTAATCCCAAGTACCCTTGTCACCAGAAGGGACGCGCTGCAAACGCATGGGAGTGAGACGGACTACATAGATGATATATTTTCTCGACTGATCATGCGTTGCACTCATCCACAAGAGAACGCACCGCGTCAGGATCATAGCGCACTAAGAGAAAGATCACGTTATGTCCATCGAATAGGGATGGATAGGCTATTCCATTTGGGGATTATCGTTGACCAAAACTGAAGGCGATGCTTCCGGGTATTTGCCTATACTGGTTGGAATCGCCGTCATTCTATTTGTCATTGTCGTAGTGCTTCCCTTTGCCATTCACCTCACAACGTTCTTCTCAGATACGAATCCTTCCAGGGGCGCCTTCGAGGACGGATAGTTGGGACAGTGCGACTAATTTAGGGTAGCAGAGCAATACAGCCAGGAGAGGATATGACCAACAGCCACTCAGAGACTTCCAGGCGAATTTCCTTCACGTCCGCGCAACTGGAACAGATAGCAGATCGACTTGTGAGCGACGAGGTGACTCATAGAGTGTTGGACCGAAAGTTCAGAGAGCTTAATATCGTTGAGCCAACTCCAGAACCTTCCCCACAGGAAGCGAGCTTCAGAAAGTCAGGTCTACAAGCAGGTCGAGACTACTACATAATAGGCTCGTCCAAAAAAGAGCGATTACTGTACGCAGTGGAGGTGATGTATAAGCAGAACGGCGGGCAGGGAGTTCTTCATCTGGTTCGGACTCTATACGATCTTGTCCTCTACGCCGGAAATCCTGATAAATTCGCGGAGTTCTGTGATGACATCAACCGTATTCTCAGGTTTTCCGGATACGAATACAGAGATGACGGCCATTTTTACCGAGTCGTGGAGACACGCACCCTGTCGGAGGCTGAGCGGAGAGTTACGGCAGTTACAAATAAATTTTCCAGTCGTCGGGTTCACCCTGAAGTTCAAAAGTATTGCAAGTCAGAGTACATGCAGGAGAACTACTTCCACGCCGTATTTGAGGCAGCCAAGGGGTTAGCGGAGAGGATTAGGGAAAAGACCGGACTGAAGATCGACGGCGTTAATCTGGCAAAACAATCCTTTGAGCGTCCGAAGAACGGCTTACCCAGACTGGTCATCAATTCTCTTGGTAGCCAGACCGAACAAAATGAACACGACGGATTCATGAACTTGATACTTGGCTCGTTTCAGATGTTCCGCAACCCAATCGCTCATACACCGAGAGTGAAGTGGCAGCGCGACTTAGAAGATGCTGTCGACTGTCTGACTTTGATTTCATTTCTGCACTTCGTACTTGACGAGTGCCATCCAATCCCGATAGGTCAACGGGAATGACTCTACACCAACCGGCTATCGTGGGATCAGTCCTGATTGAGGCTCAAGGAATGCCCTGAGCACCGATGTACGGGTCAACTAGGCTGGGAATCCATACCGTGAAGAAAGGCGTTGATGCATCTGCGTCAATCTCCATTTCATGCCTTTTGGGCTCGTGACCTTAGTGCGGCCAGAGTTCAGCCTCGATCCGGTCCCTGACATCCTTTGCCGTGCTGAAGAGCCTAACTCCGCTTCCTATCCCAAAGGGGCAAACCTGTCATCTATACGGCAAGCTCTCAGGCAATAGTCGCCGGAAGTCGCCTACTCTCTCGTCACCTGCCTCAGCATTCCACCCGCCCTGAAGCGCACGGCCCTGTGAGCCGGAACCTCGATGGGTTCGCCGCGGTTCGCGCCTCTGACGGGTCGCACCTTTCGGGTGCCGACCTCGCGCGTCTCGAAGGTGCCGAAGCCAGTCAGCACTACTCTGTCTCCTTCGCGCATCGCGTCCGTGATGCTCTGCAACACGGCGTTGAGCGCCAGCTCGCCCTCCGACTTCGTGCTGCCCATCAGTTCAGCCCTCTTGCCGACATTCTCGCGCTTATGGAGCATATGGCTTATCAGCCCCCCTCTTGCCATTCATTTGCGCCGATCTGCCGGAAGCAGGTAGCAGCGCGCTTTATGCAAGAGTTGGCGGGCAAAGGCAAGCCTGCGGCGCCGAGAGGGAAAATGGCAGTTCCGGCGTTAGACGGCACACGTCGAAGTTTGCTATGCTGGATGTACTGATATAAAGGTAGGTTTAAGTAAGAGGTACAGGCGATAAACTAGGAATGCCATTTACGGTGGGAAATGGAAGCGAGTCAGGGAGCAAGAAAAACTCTTCCAGGGCACCCTGAAGGACCTGGGCTATAAGTGCCCTTATACGGCGTACATCAACAGCAGGCGGCACCCGATTCACCTTATTTTGCGGTTCGGGCATTCTAACATATCCTCCCGAGGAATGACAACTTTTATATATCCCCGCATCAATATCACAGGCAGTATTATACATTGAACACGCATCGGCCTCATCTTCGTCGGCCTCGCGCAGGTCGTCTCCAGCGCGTTCTTCGGTCGCCATGGTCGCCACCTTCGACGACGCCCCGCGCGCACTCCGACTGCCGTAGTAGTGCGCCACAGCTCCGCGAGCGACCGTCTCGTTGCGAGTGTATAGCGCGGGCATCCTGGGTGAGCGCCAGCGTCCCGCCGTCATCAGCCGCGTAAGCGCAGTCCCGGTACGCGCCAGGTCTCGCGCCATACCCACACGCGGCGAGTGTCCGCTGAATCCCTCGCCCAGTCCCGCAGCATACGCAGCCTGCCTGATGCGCCTGCTTATACAACCCGCGCTCAGCCCGAAGACCCTGCAATCGTCCGGCCCTCTGGCGCGTATCGCCTTCAGGCTATCCATCGTGGGCACTGAAAGAAACGCCACGGCGCCCTCACCTTCCGGGTCTGTCTTCAAGCGCCTTATCAGCAGCCGTCCCGTGCCATCCTCCTCTTCCTCGATATCTCCCCAAATAAGCTCGGCAGCCTCGGACACGCGCAGCAGGGCGTCCCTCATCACTCGCACTATCGCAAATGTCCAGCGTACCCCTGCGCTCTGCAGCCTCAGGACTCTCTGTCCTTCCACCTCGCCAGCGCCGCGGAAGGCATGCCGTGGCGACTATCGCGTCCAGCGCCTCGTCGGTCAGTCCTTCAGCCTGTCTCTGCTCCATTCCGGCCTTCCTGCGCGCGCTTCTGAGATTGTTTCTCACCTCCGCACTTTCGCACGGGTCCGGCAGTCCCCCGGCCCTGTGAACGAACCCGATAGCCGCCGCTGCGGTTTGTAGCGTGGCGGGCTTATGCCCGTGCTTCTCCATTCGCTCCGCGAGGTATGCCGCGACCTGCAGCGGATCGGCGGGCAGCGTACTTATGTCCCTCTCACGCGCCCATCCTGTGAAGCGACGCCACTGGGAGTCGTAGTTCTTCCTGGTGTTCTCGGACACCTCGTGTCCCAGCACGGATGCCAGGTGCGCCCGGTCGTCCTCGGTCAGGCGGTCGTTTCCCTCATGAGTGACTGCCTCAAGCGCCGGGGTAAGCAGCCCGTCCGGTTCGACGCCATTGCGCTTGCTGACGGTAGCTGCGTTGTCGGTATGCTCTCCCGTAAATCCGCTTTCACGAGTGTCGTATGTCTCTTCAGTCATCACAATAGGTGTCGTCATTTTCTCCCCACCTCCCTGTTTGGTGCGGTTGATGTGCGCCGTACAAGGGCACTTATACCGCAACTAGGAAGTAGCCAATATGACCCTCCGGACACGACAACCACAGCCCGAAAATGCGCCGGCGATTCTCACGGACGGAATCGCTGAGCAACAACACAGAAACGTGGAAAGAAAATGTACCGAGATCCGGTCTCCACCGCAGAGTTCTTCACAATGAACTTCGCAGAGTTCTTCACAATGAACTTCTTGGAGGACACTCCCGATTTCCCAGACTCATTCGACGCTGGATTCGATGAATGACTTAATGCTCGGAGCGATGTCCCACGCATCTTCGATTCTTGAAGGATTATGGCAAGTTAGACTCAATGACTAGAATTTCGTTGCCTTTGAGTTCTCTTGAAGCGGCCTCCTCCACGGAGAAGAATGAGGCGGCGAGTCCTGCTAAAATCGATTGTATGGAATCGGCCCGGAGATTTCGTACTCTGCACCAATTTTCCATCAACATCCTACTTTAGCTAAAGAGTGAAGATTGGTATGAATCCGCGCATGCCTTGCTTAATTGTCAAGCGACAGACCATGTGTTCGGCATGTTTCCTAGGGTACTTGGTCTGTTGTGCAATTCTCAATTTGGACAAGACTGATCTGTGGCATCTAAAATGACACTTGCAGAGTCCGAATGTGACTGATCGCAAGATATGCTTTGTAGGACAGAGATGCCATCCGACGAATACGTGTGCTCAAACTGCTATCGATTTGATGCCGAAATAGCTGCCTATATTAAGGAGAACGTCACTGCAAAGGAATGTTCCTTTTGCGGTGCGGCAGACGATGTCCCAGTTGCTGCTCCGATGGGCAAAGTAGCTGAATTAATATGGGGCCGGCAGGGGCCAGACAAGTACGTGTGTGGCGACTGCTTCACCGATCCAGGCATTAAGTCATTTATAGAGTCGAAGGCCTCTGCCAATACGTGCCAGTTCTGCTTAAATGCCGGGCAAATTCCAATAGCAGCGTCGATTGGCGAAGTTGCGGAGCACATCAATAACTGTCTTTATTTGGAATATGATGAGGCAGCAAATCAGGTTCCCTGGATATCGAGGGAGGGGGGATACTTATGGAGAACCTGGGACAAATGGGATTTGTTATTTGACGAACTGTGTTTGGACTTGCCAAATGACTTCCCAAGCTATCAATTAAGCAGAGAACTAATCAGCCGTATTGACGACAACTCCTGGTGTGACAAGGCAGGTATCCTTGGTAACGAACGTGAGCAGGTTGATGACAACTGGCACAACTTCTGCGAAGTTACTATGCACCGTCGTAGATATTTCTTTTCTGACTACGATACCGACGAACCTGGTCTGGATTTTCCCGCCGAAACATTGAGAAAGATTCTCGCCTATGCCGAACAGGTCGAATTATTCAAGACCCTCGAACCGGGCAGAATAATCTATAGGGCAAGATACGAAGAAGAGGATGAATGTTTCGAGACGCCCGGTGAATTAGGACCTCCTCCGCAAGAACTGGCTATTCAATCGAATAGAATGAGCCCTGCCGGCATCGTAATGTTCTATGGGGGCGAAACTCAAGAGACGGCTCTTAGAGAGATAGCGGATAAAGTTGGGAGCTATGCTGTGGGTAAATTCGAGACAGGTCGCTCTGTAATCATCCTTGACTTATCCGATATTCCGCCGATTCCCAGTCTATTCGAAGAATTTCCAGAGAGTTCTGAAATTTCATCTAGAACTGCCCTGACATTCCTTCACCACGTCGCCGAAGAGATCTCACGGCCAATCATGCGTGACGGAAGTGAACACGTCGAATATATTCCGACGCAGGTCGTTACGGAGTATTTGCGTTCTCGGTTCGATGCCGGCGACTCTCGAATTGACGGAATCAGATACAGCAGCTCTGTGCATGAGTGTCACGCCTCATATGTACTTTTCGCTACTCAGGACAATGTTAAGAGCGATACGGAGAGCGACCCATTTGACCAACGATGGTTGAAGTTGGTGGAAACTGATCACTGCACTGTCGAACATCTTTATCAGATGTAATTAATAGGGGCGGGTCATAAAATTTGACAACTATCGGACGACAAACAAGCGTCTGTCTCCCACCTGAATGACACGACCTTAGATTGGTTATCCAAGCGTTAGAGATGGTCGCAGTTGATCACCGGTATGAACGGCGGCGGCATAATGTGTCTGTCTCAGAAAGGGCTGCGCTTGGCGGATATGCGGTCTAAACATTAGGGTTTTCGGAGTAGGCAGGCCTTGAGTGGAACTATAACCTGATCGGTTTGCCCAGACGAGTGAAAGCGTTCTATAAGATGCTCAGATGATGTTCACCCGGGTGTCAAGCCGGGTACGCTGTCAAGGGCGCGATGATCGACCTGTCAAAAAAGCCGAGTTCTGCTTATCTGTGGCGTTGATGGTCCATTCGTGATACCCGGCAGGACTAGTTGTTTCAGCCTCTACTCCAGCGCCAATGAATGGTTGGTCACCGCCACGGACGTGGTGGTGACCAACATCCCAGTTACTCCCTCATCGGTGGCGACAGGCGATACCATTGCCTGGGCGTTGTAGCTTGGCACAATGCCCTGACGAGTCCTCATCAACCTTGCATCGCTGTCGGTCAGGTTGATGCGCGCGGGGCGCTTGTATCGGTTGGGACGCTCCATACCCGGCAGATCCTTCATTGCCTGACCGGCGCTCTGCTGGACAGGCTCACTCACCACGTTCACATCATCGAGATGAACGGCGACAGCTAC
The DNA here is from genome assembly GCA_009840355.1 of Chloroflexota bacterium. Taxonomy (NCBI): domain Bacteria; kingdom Bacillati; phylum Chloroflexota; species Chloroflexota bacterium. The sequence continues at coordinate 4,908 of VXNZ01000036.1, read as the reverse complement.
CGTCTCAGACAGAGCAGCACGATAGCCTCGACATCACCCTTAAGCCGGTCCGAGATCCCAAGCCTGCCCTCGCTGAAGAGGACATAATCCTTGAACAATTGACACTGACATTTTCGCTTCGCATTTAAGCGGACATTTTCCCTCCGCAGCGACACCCCGGTGGCATGTTTTTGCACCGCCCTTGACACCATCTGGTCAACCAAAGGTAAGGTATCTGATCCTGGCAGGCTGTCTCCAGTTTCCGGCAGGAGCGCACGCCGGTCATGAATCCGTAGAGCCAAACGCTCAGCAACGCACGGGGATGGTAGGCCGGCGCTCCCAGTGGTTCTCCGTCCGGCTGCACACCCAACTCTGTCCAGTCGTCGCGGTTCAGCGCGTCCACGAACTCGGCTACGAACCGTGCCGGATGATCTGGAGGGACTAATTCGTCGAGTGTAGGCGGTAACAACCAAGCCTGATCCCGGCTCATCTCTCGAAGCGGCATCTGCTATCCTCCCAATCCCAAGTCTCCCGACATTCTACACCCCGACGATTACGCCGACTTATGAGACAGTCACATTATCGCTCCGCCGTTTACAGCGATGAAGGACATCCTGATTGGCGCACAGCGTTACTCTTCAATTGAGTCACGGTTGACCATAGAGAGCGACGATGGACGTGCCCTCGTGTTCGAGAGATAAACACTTCCCAGACGAGCCGTCGGCTCCATATGCCATGGGGAACCTGAGCATCGGCTACGCCCAACGCCGGGTGACGCTGGTCGGGGAGCCGGTGGAGCTGAGGCCACGGAGTGCGGGGTGCTAGTCGGCGGTGCCGATTGGGAGGAACCTTACAGCGAATTTGAATGTGTTCTCCGTGGATGGCTGTTTAACTTACTGTCCGACGTACTCAGCTACGAATTTGTCAAACATGTCGTGGGAGCCTGTGAATCGGTCGTATACGTGGTAGTAAGCGCCTAGAATGTTCTTGAACCGCCGGGCGACTTGGTTGTCGATGTCAACCACGTATAGCGATTTCGTTGGGGTTGGGGAGTTCGGATAATAGCGGGTTCGGGTACCTTCCCATAATAATGTTCGCATTGCAATGTCTGTTTCGGGCAGAGAATATCCGATGACGTAGATATTGTCTGCCTGGATCAAGGCTTTTTGTTTGGCTTGGGACCATAAGTTGCGGATAGTTTCGTGGTTTAGCAAAGATGATTTGTCGAGTACCGGGGGGACGATGAAGCGGCGTTTGTCGGCAACGAATTTTTGGTATTTGGGATCTCCGACCAGGTTGTGGGGTAGGCCGTAGATGGAGTCGGAAGTTGACTCGTTCTGCGACTTGTACCAGGCCGTTGAACCGTGGAGTTTGTATAGGGTAAAGGTGTCGGGGTACTCCGAACCTAAAATGGCTCCGCCGTCGCGGACTGTGGCGTTTGTGATTGGAACAGGAAACAAGTCTGTGTAGAAAAGATCGTGTTGCGAAGCGATTCGTTCGACGAGCGTGTCGTAGTTTGTCGTCAGGATATGGCTGCGATCTTGGTGCCACTTCTCCAGGAGTATGTTGGCGCTGGGGTTCAGCCCGGAAAGCTCTGCTCTTGTTTCCTTATTCCTGATTGTTTCTCCTATGCCTATCTCGATTAAAGCAGTGACTCTGCGTTTACGGAGTGCCTCAACAGGATCGTCGTGCGGGCCTGGTATTGCGTAGTAGGAGAGCAATGTTTCGGCGTTCCCGGATGCGTACTCGTACACTTCGCGGTTGAACCCGTCTGCTTGACCGATCAGCCCTTCGAGAAGGTTGTATAGCTCCTTCATTGTTGGCATCTGGTTCGAGACTGCTTTTGAGAAACCTGCTCCCAAAAGGAAGGTATCGGTCAAGCTATTTGTGCTCCTTGTTGGATTCCTGGCCCCGGCGAATGTGGCATGGGGGTCTTGTGGTCTTACCTCGTAGAGGGTCTTGTCTACAAAGCAAACGCTGGGTGGGGAATCCCCCATCTGTTAACGACCGATGCGACAAAATCCGTCACTTTACAGATGTGCCCGTTGCAGTGATGGCGGGTTGGGTCTAACAGGTTGGATAATTTCCGGGAAGTAGCGTCCGGTCGAGGGGAGGAAAGTGTAACTCAAACTTCGACCCGTAGCGCTAAATGCGCCACAGGTGGGACAGCGGGCTCTAGAGCGTAAGGTGCAGTCTTGTTGAGCAGGGAAGTATGCGGTTTCCCGCTGTGGTCAGTCCTCTCGTTGGCTATCGCTGGCCGAATATCTCTTTGAACGGTGTTCTGCCCTCTATTTTCGTTGGGGTTGCGGCCCGGGCTGAAATCACTCCGTCGGTAGTATGACCACGCGTCCTCCGTCGGTGACTTCGATGTTCAAGTTGTGCCTGTCGAGCAATAGCATACCTACCAGCGATACGGCATCGGTCACCGCAGCCTCGATATTTCTCGGCTGACCGTCCCAGAGCACGGTGACCTCGTAAACATCGAAAGCTACCTCGCTGCCGTTGGCCAGAACCGCCCGGCCGATGCTGGCGAACGGTAGCGACAGTTCCCCTACCAATGCCGTAGGCAAGGTAAGAAACCCGTTGAATCCGGTATCCACCACGGCATCTATTTCCAGGGTCTGTCCCGCCGGGCCTTGCACGGGAAGCGAAATGACCGGCTCATAGTTGGCGTTCACCGCGCCTTCGATCACTCGTCCCTCCGCAAGCGTCCACCTCCGAAGTTGTACAGCGCCCGGTATCCAACCCGCTCGCACAAGACATTGATAGCGTTCGGGCGCTTCTCCCGCAAACGGCCTGTTGCAGCAATCACGTTGTCGCCGGTGGAATAGTCTCCGCTGTCCACGTCTATGGCCAGGACCTCCCCATGATGGTCAGCTTCAACAAGGGGGCGGATGTCCCTTTCGTAAATCTCTTTCCCGAGACGGGCCGTCTCCTCTCGGGGTCGGCGTGTCGGCGTCGTCATATCTCAGTCACGACCCTTCAATAGCGTTCATCTTCAGATCACATGCTACTATATTGAGGTTGCGACCGGCAACGAGAAACGTTTAGGCGCTCAAGGGAAGATCCCGCGCACAGTGGTTCCGCGAGGAAGGTATTGCGGCGTTTGCCGGGGCCACGCCGTCCTGTCATAATGGCCCGATGGAGACTGGGGTTTCACAGGCTGCCCAGCCACATCTCAAAGATAGTTCCACCTACCGTGCACTCAGGCCCACCTGCATATACTCGAACCACTTAGGCAGCCGCTGCGAAGCAATTCGCTCTGAAACGGGCTGCAAGAATTCTCCCCCATTCCTTGCATTCGCGACCACGCTCCCTACCTGGACCACTCCCTTAAGTTGGACGACCTACCGCCGATATACAAGGATGTATCGGAATTACTTTTGCCTGCACCGACGGCTGCGTCATGTACCGATTGTTTAGCCGTTGTACGTGTCGCCAAATTACAAACTTCTACTCTATGCAGCAGAGCCTCTGTTCGCGACGACGTAGAAGGGGAACCTTCGTTCCGCATCCCTTATACGAGCGACCGCTTCATAGGAGCCAAGCTTCTCGATCCGCCATCCAATGTTCATTGCCAATTGCGTTCGCTGCTCCTGTCCGGGAGGTATTCCAGCAGCGCGGCCAACTTCGACCTGGCCGTTGCCGCCGAAAATCTTTCGACCGTCGCCGTCCAGAATTTCGAGCTCGAAGTCATGCTTTACGTTCGTCTCGTTCCAAGGGACTCTGAAGGCCACAGCCATGGCCATGCTGTGTGGGGCAGGAGGGCCAGTCGGCAATGTTACGCGGTCGTAACCTCCTCCGAGGATATAAAGCTTGCCTCCGACTACCTGAGCAGCGTCAGCAATTATCAGCCATTCCACTTCCATACGACAGGCCTCCTACATATGTAGTATAATTACACTACAATTGTAGGAGGTTGCCAAGTACATGTCAAGACTGGCAGTTCACACGTTCGTATTTGACGATGAAAATCTGGAGAAGTTTGCCAGTCACGGACTAACTGATCGCCAAGTTGACCAAGTACTCGATAATCCATTCGTTCATTATAGAAATCGCAATGAACGACGTGCAGAGCGGCTACTATTGGGGCGCGACCACGGCGGACAGTGTATAATTGTGCCCATTGAACCTACCCGTATCTTGGGTGTCTGGAGACCTGTCACTGCGTGGCGGTGTAGCGACACCTACGAGGCGCGGCTGAGAAAGGAAGGAATGTAAATGATAGAAAGAGAAATGACAGACTTGGAAGAAGAACAGAACTGGGACTTTGAAGATCCCGTTAAGTCGGAGCCTGTGAGGAACCGTCGGACAGTCGTGTCCGTATCCTTCCCCAGCAGCGCCCTTCAAGTTGTCGCGGCGGCAGCGAATAAGGCCGGCCTCAGCACTTCACGATTCATCAGAGACGCAGCCATTGCCAAAGCCTCACCCGTCTATACGGAAGTTGTGGCATCGTGGGGAGGAAGCACTGCGCCGGTTGTGTTCCGTCTCGACCCTTCATCCTCAACGCTGGGCCAAGCCACTGAGGAGCCTCTCATCGAGAGCCCTGACAATGAAGCTCACATCTACCTGCCCGCATAACTTTACGAGTGCGAATCCTGGCTCATTTAGAACTAGAACGACAGCGCCCACAAGAATCTGCTGGAGCTGCCACAGGCGCACGACACAACAGGACGCAGACCGGCGAAGTTCCTGACAGCGTGCTCTTTGGACTGGCACTCTGCGAAACGCCTGCTCCAGCAGAATCACGGGCGTCGCTGTCGTTTATATTGCCGTGTAGCCTGGAGCCTACTCCGCGGCAGTCAATCGCGGACTATGACGACGATGAACCTGTTGTCGGCGTCAAGTGCATGATGGTTGGGTACAACTAGATCCGCGTCGCTCTGTGGCTGCGGGTTTCGACGACGGAACAAACCGTCGAGAATCAGC
>VXNZ01000035.1 GCA_009840355.1 Chloroflexota bacterium | reverse complement strand
ACCGAATCAGAGTCGTCCCAGATGTAGAAGCGCATGTCACCGGTGAAGGCGTCCACCGTGATCTTCACGCTATTGCGCATGTAGTTCAGGTCCATACCGAGCGGGTCGGAGTATGGATAGCGATTCGTGTGCGTGTAGGCATCCTGAATCCAGAACAGCCCGCCTTCCGCGGCGACGATGTACGGGTCGTTGTCCAGAAGCAGGAACGGCGCGACGGTGTGTATGCGCTCCTGAATAGCGCGGCGGTATTGCAAACGACTCTCGCCGGTAATCTGCCCGCTGATGAGGATGTTCACATCGGCGAACTGCCAAGCGTATGCCATCCGCCTGAATATGGACGACATTTGCACGCCGCCGTGTCCGCTGTAGTTCGTGCGGAACAGCTCGCCGCTCTCGGTCTGGTAGTCCACCTCGTCCTGCAGGGTGTTGGCTATCACATAGTCCAGCGTATTTTCGCCATAGTAGATACGCGGGTTCGTAACCAGAATCTCCGGCGAATCTTCTCCGCCTACCGCGTGGACAGGGATTACGCCGTCCGCCGGTATGTCCTTGGCGAAGAACACAGGCCTGCCCTCGCCGGTGAACTCCGTAACCGGACTCATGGCAATGCCCATACCGTGCGTATAGACGAGGCGAGTGTTCGTCCAGTTTTGCGTGGTGGCGTCTAGCTTTTCAGGCGCGACTTCACGCGCGGATAGCAACACCTGCCGGACTTCACCGTTTATCTCGTACCTATCGACATCCGCGTCTCGGAAGTCGTAGTACGGGCGGATAATCTGAATCTGCTTGTAAACATCGGACAGTGGGCGATAGTCCCAAAGGCGGATGTTGTTGATAGTCTGCGGATTGTTCTGAATGACCTCCGTATCGACTACGGTCTCCGCCGGGTAGAACTCTTCAGCCACACGGTCAAGCCCGTATGCGCTGCGAGTGAACTGGATGTTGCGTTCGATGAACGGCGCCTCACGCACAAATTCATTCGGGTTTACCTGGAATTGCTGGATGACGCTGGGCCAGAGCGTGCCAAGCACAATGTTCGCCACGAACCACAGCGCGAATGCGCCAATAAGCAGCCGTCTGCCTGTGAAATATGTGTTGGCGAGCATAAGCAAGCCCGCGCCGACCGCGATCGCGGTCATTATCAGCAGCGCCGGCATACGCGCGTTCACATCGGCGTATGCCGCGCCGAAGATCGCGCCTTGGTCTGACAGCAACAAGTCCCACCTGTCGATCCAATGACCGAAGGCGATGGTGAACATCACCAGCGCGGCGATGACGGACAGGTGTATCCGCACCCCGGTGATGTTCAGGTTCAGGCTTAGCCCTTGCATGCTGAAGCGCAGGAAATAGTAGGCGACAGTCGCTATCAGTATCAGCAGCAGCACGCCCAGCAGCCAGCCCTGTATGAAACTGAGCATCGGCAATGTGAACACATAGAAGCCGACATCTTGCCCGAACACGGGGTCTATCTGGCCGAACGGCGAGGCGTTAGAGTAGCGCAGGAAAATCTCCCAACGAGCCGCCATTATGCCGCCAAATACCAGCGACAGCAGCGCCACCACTCCAATACTGATGCCTGTCAGCGCGCGGTTCATGAATGCCAGCAGATCGTCGGGCAGCGGCAGCGTGATTCTGCCAGTCGATACGCGACTGGCGACGAAGATGCTGATTCCCGCGAGCACCGCCATTGTAACTGCACCGACGACGAACAAGGTTATGCGCGTCATCAGCACTTTGACGAATATGCCGCGATAGCCGAGGTTGTCGAACCACAGCCAGTCGGTATAGACGCCACGCCCGAATATGAACAGCGATATTACGACGATTGCCACAATCGCATAAGCGATCCACTTGGCGAGCGTCCCAATCTGTCCGAAGAACTGGTACAACTCTACGGTAGAGTCGCCGTCGTCGCCGCCTCCGCCACTGTTTCCGTTCTGGTATTCACCGGCCATAGCAAATATGCCTCGCAATCATCCAATTCTAGTTCCGAGATTTGCGCCCGAAATGACTTCGAGCAAAGCGTCGGGCTTACGCCCGTCGATGATGTGTGAAACGCCGCCCGAACTCAGCGCCGTCAAGCACGCCTCTATCTTAGGAATCATGCCGCCTGCCGCGACATTGGAGCTGATAAGCCCACGAGCCTGCCGTTCGGTCAGACGCGGTATGAGCCTGCGCGTGTTGTCAAGCACACCCTGCACATCGGTCAGGAAAACCAGCTTGCTCGCGCCCAGAGCAGCCGAAATCTCGCCCGCCGCGGTGTCTGCGTTGATGTTCAGGAGCGTGGGGAACGATTCGCCGTTTTCGGCAGGCTTGACGCCCACCGGGGCAATGACGGGGATGCATCCGGAGTCCAACACCGCATTTATCGGATCGACGTTGACATCGAAAATATCGCCAACGAGACCGAGTTCGGGGTCGCGTATCTTGGCGCGCAGCATGGCGTCGTCCGCGCCGCTGATACCAATGGAGCGCGCGCCCAGTTCAACCATTGACGCCACGAGGTTCTTGTTGATGAGACCCGTGAGAACGGCGACCACGATGTCAATGCTGGGACCGTCCGTAACGCGCAAACCCCGCACGAATCGCGGTTTTACGCCTTGCATCGCCATCCAGTCGCTAATTATCTTGCCGCCGCCATGCACGACAATCGCCCTGACGCCCTGACGCTGCAACTTCACAAGGTCGTGCAATGTCGTGTCGTGGCTGCCGAGCGTGCTGCCGCCAATCTTAACTACAATCGTCCCACTGGTACTGGTCTCCTTCTGCGCTTCACCATCTGCCATAGTGCCGGCGCCACCCGCCGCATTTGCCAATCTCGCTTGGCTGCTATCGCCCGATCCGTCCGGCTCAATACCCGGCACTGATTCGGCGTGTGGCGTACCCATCCCGGCTGTGGAGTTCGCTGATGACATGTTCGATGCCATGCGCTTATGTGCTATACGCCGAATTAAAGGTTACATACTCTTCGGTCAGGTCACAGCCCCATGCAGTCGCAGAAGCGTCGCCCATGCTCAGATTGACGCCCAGACGCACATCCGGCGAACTCGCCATCGCGCTCACGACCGAATCCAGATGGAACGGAATCGCCTTGCCCTCGTCCACAATCTGGATGTCGTTAATGTAAATCTGAATCTTGGACTCTTCCATATTCGCGCCGCTCTTGCCAAGCGCCATCATGATGCGTCCCCAATTCGGGTCATTGCCGTGCACCATCGCCTTGACCAGCGACGATGTAGAAATCTCGCGGGCAGCCGTGCGCGCATCCACCAGCGACGCTGCATCGTTGACCGTAACCTCGATCAGCTTCTTCGCGCCTTCGCCGTCTCGCACCATCGCCTTGGCGAGCGATTGGCAGACAAATGTGAGCGCCTCCTCAAAGGCTTCGGCATCCGGTGTCCCGGCGGTGACCTCATCACCGCCCGCCTCGCCGTTGGCAAACACGAGCGCCGTGTCATTCGTGCTCTGATCGCCGTCCACGCTGCACATATTGAACGATGCGTCAACCGCGCGGCTCAGCGCGGCTTGCAGGAACGACTGCTCGACCGCAGCATCAGTCGCTACAAAGGCGAGCATAGTCGCCATATTCGGGTGAATCATCCCCACGCCCTTCGCCGCGCCGCCAAGCGTAACCTTGCGACCACCAATATCAAGCGATACGGCGAGGTCCTTGTGCATGGTATCGGTAGTCATTATAGAACGCGCGAAGGCATGCCCGCCGCCGGCAGACAGGCTGACATTGCCGATATGCTGTCGCAGCAGCGCCATCGGCAGCTCAATGCCAATCATCCCGGTGCTGCACACAAGCATATCATCCGCGCCAACGCCGACATGCTCGGCTGCGAGCGCAGTCAATTCTGCTGCGTCCGCAAGCCCTTGGTCGCCCACGCAGCAATTCGCGCAGCCGCTATTCGCCACCACGCCTCGCGCCATACCGCGCTCAGCGCGCTGTCGGCTCAGCACCACCGACGGCGACAGAACCTTATTCGTGGAAAAAGTCGCCGCGAGATTAGCGGGCGCATCCGAGAGCAAAATGCCCAAATCCAGCACGCCATCATCCTGCGTCTTAAGACCCGCGTAAGTGCCACCCGCGCGAAAACCCTTCGCGGAAGTAACGCTGCCGTCATTAATAATCTCGATCATCGCTGCCATGTGCGCTCCTAAATAGCCGCGCCGCCGCCAACCGCCATAAGCAAGCCGGCAGACAAAAAAGCGCATCCCCTGAAAGTTACGGACGCCAAAATAGCCCACGAATTATAGCACAGCCCAACATGGCGGCGCAAAACGAACTTCTGATATGCTGTAATCGCTTGACTCTACCCCACACAGCGGAGGTTCGTAACATGACCACGCAGACCGCGAAGGTGAAATACACCTACGAAGATTACATGCAGACCCCCGACGACATCCGCTACGAGCTTCTCGACGGAGAGTTGATATTGTCCCCATCCGCGCGCACGGCACACCAAAGGTCTGTCGGGAAAATCTTTAAGCGCCTATCTGATTTTGTAATGCAAAACGAACTAGGCGAAGTATTCATCGCGCCCTATGATGTGGTTCTGGATAATTTCAATGTCGTGCAGCCGGACATTCTTTTCGTCAGCAATGAGCGGTCGCACATCATCACCGACCTAAACATCCAGGGCGCGCCCGACCTCGTGATAGAAGTACTCTCGCCATCAACCGCACAGCGGGACAGAACGCAAAAGCGCGACCTGTACGCGCAGCACGATGTCAAGGAATACTGGCAATCCGACACAGACGCCAAGAGCGTACAGGTGCTCACACTCCAAAGCGGCGTCTATCGCGTGGCGGGCATCTACACGGCAGGACAGGCCATACTATCGCCGCTGCTGCAAGGCTTCAGCCTGAATGTGGATGATGTATTCTAGCCGCCGCACGCTCACAACCGCGCATTCGCCACCACCGGCTCCGACGCCAACAACCGCCGCAGCCCCGCCAAGTCCGGCAGCCCATCATCGAGCGAAATGTGATACCCTTGTGCGAACTGATGTTCCAATGCAATCGATGCCAGGAGAAATAGCATGCCGCGACAGACAGAACCCAGCATCAACAACGCACTAGGGAACATTCTGCAAGGCATGATGCGAACTTGCGCCGTGCGCTCGGAAATCTCGGGTGCCTTTCAAGGCTATTCCGGGCGTCAGCCGGACATTCTCATTACCGCGCCCTATCGCAGCCCCGTAGTCATAGAAGCAGAGGTTAGGCCGTCGGGAAATGCGGAAAATGAAGCGGTCAGCAGGCTAGGGTTGGAGCTTGCCGGTGGGACAGGCAATGTTGAAGCTGCGATTGCCCTATACTATCCCGAAAACATGAGAGGCTATGACGACCTGCATGCCGCCTTGAGAGACGCCACGCTCGAATACTGCGTCTTCACCAAAGAAGAGACCGAAATCACGCGCTTTCCGAAATCGGGCTGGCTGAACGGCGGCGTATCCGACCTTGCCGAACTCGCGCGGCTGGTATCCGTGCCGCAAAGCCTCGTCGATGACGCCGCAAACCGGCTCCAATATGGCATCGACCGAGCGAACGCGGTACTGGACGAAGCCGCGGAACTCGGCACCGCGAACACGGAAGACATCGCCAATCTGCTAGGAATGACCGATGTGTCGCAAACACGCCGCATGGCTTGCGCCGTCATCGCAAACGCTATGGTCTTCCATCATCACATCGCGCGCCAGCACACCGAGATACGGGCGCTCAACCGACTGTGGCGGTCCGCAGTGGACAACCCGCAAGCCAGAGTTGCAGACGCTTGGGACGAAATCCTCAAGATAAACTATTGGCCCATCTTCGCTGTGGCGCGCGACATCGTGAACCTGCTGCCTTTGCACGCGGCTGCGCGCATTCTCGACGAACTGCGCGAGACTGCGCAAGGCATCAACTCTACCGGCGCAGCATTCGCGCATGACCTCACCGGGCGCGTGTTCCAGCGGCTCATTGCAGACCGCAAATACCTCGCCACATTCTACACCCTGCCCGCGTCCGCGTCCCTGCTGGCGCGGATTGCCGTTGCGAAACTGGACGGCATAGACTGGTCAGACCCCGACGCCATCGCCCAGCTGCGCGTAGGCGATTTCGCCTGCGGGACCGGCGCGCTATTGTCCGCCGTGTACGAGCAGATTGCCCTGCGACACGAAAAAGCGGGCGGCGACCCCGCAGACCTACACAA
>VXNZ01000034.1 GCA_009840355.1 Chloroflexota bacterium | reverse complement strand
CTAATTAGAGTATATCACACATTGGCTTATTTGTCTAATTAAGGACATCATTCCCCTCCATTAGCTACGGTGTAAGTTATTGTACACGAATATCGCGTATGCCGCGATAGGCGTATCAATAGCCCATTTGCATTGATATTGGGCAAAAGCGGCATAAACTCGCTATCATGCTATCTGTTCAGTATAGGAGTTACTTAAGGCGAGCACACCGAGCGGCAAACTGCGGCACCGCAGCCGTCCGTCGTAGTGGCCGCAGTGATGGTAAGCGAGGTAGAGCAAATTGCTGATAAGGGCTGTACGCGCGGCGCTGCTTAATGGCTGGATGTATCGCGCGCTGACCGACGAGCCGGAGGAAATATTCTACGCGCTTGGCATTGTGGTGCTGTCGGGCCTGGCGCTTGGCGCGGGCATATATTCGCTCGTAACGCTGGGCGAAAACGTGGAATCCATAACGCAGGCAGGCTCACAGGCGCCGTTGCTGCCGAATTGGCAGGGAGCGCCCTTGTGGCTGTTCGTGATGTACGCGGTCTGGGTGCGCCTAGTTACTTGGTTCTTGTGGGCGGGCATCGCATACGCCATCGGCACGAAGGCGTTCGGCGGGCAGGCAGGTTACCGACGCTTGCTGCGGAGCATCGGGCTGGCATTCGGCCCCGGCGTGCTCGCGCTCTTCGCCGGCATCCCATTCATTGGTCCCGTGCTAATGGGCTTGTCGTTCCTGTGGGTATTCCCCGCGTCTATGGTCGCCATCCGCGAGACGCAGCAAATCAACTGGGTGCAAGCCACAATCTGTGCCATACTGGGCTGGATGGCGGGCATAGGACTGCTTATCGTCATATTCCAATTCACTCGCGTCAATGTCTAGCAGTCCCTTCAACCTCAGGGGGAAGGCTGGGATGTCGGAATAACCGTCATAGCAAAGCTGCCACAGCAAAGCCCATCACTGCATATCCACCGCGACATGTCGCTGTACCACTTCCCAGCGGTCGCCAAGCATCTTGCGGATGTTACGTGATGTTACCGCTTCGATTTCTTCGACGGTCTTGCCCTGCAACTCGGCTAGGCGCTCGGCGACGATGCGCGTGTGTCGCGGCTCGGTCCAATTCTCGCGCTTTGCCTTGAACGGCTGCGGCGCGGCGTCCGTCTCAAGCACGATGTTGTCTAGCGGCACGGCTGCGGCGACTTCCTGCAGGTATGTGTAGCGCAGCAGAGGACGTGCCAGTGATATGTAGAAGCCCAAGTCTATGGCACGCTTGGCGTCGTTCAAATCGCCTTGGAAGTAGTGCATCACGCCGCCGACTTCGTATCCGCGCTCTTCGCGCAGCAGGCGAAACACTTCGTCGTGCGACTCGCGGCTGTGAAAGACTATGGGGTAGCCGAGTTCGCGGGCAAGCCCGATCTGCTCGCGGAATGCTGTGTATTGTATCGCCCTGTCCGGCGCGTCTTCCATAAAGTCCAGCCCGGTCTCACTGACGACGATAACCTTCTCGTTCTGCAAGGCGAGGTCGCGCAGACGGGCGTAAGTGTTGTCGTCGAACGGCTCCGTGATGTCCATCGGGTGAATGCCGACGCCAGAGAAGAAGTCCGGGAACTTGTCCGACAATTCAATGGAACGCTCGGTCGATGGGATGGTCGTGCCGGCGGAAATCACGAACGCCACGCCTACATTGCGTCCGCGCTCCAAGACTTCCGACACTTCGCTATCTGAGTACGAATCTAGGTGAACATGGCAGTCGATGAGCATATCTTCACTTATTTCCGTGTGTGTAATGTGTTAGCCTCAATGTGGGCAGTCTTGCATTATACAATAAGCCCGGGAAAAATCACGGTTCCGGTTGTCCTTTATCCGTAAGGGGAGCAGAGGGAATATGAGGATGGGGGCAAAAAAATCATGCACGCCAAGAAATGCACCATTAGCGCCGTCGATGCGAGTATAGCGAGTGTAGATTGATTTCATCGACAATCGACTTTACGCGGTTACTGCCGCTTGCGCTCTGCGTAGCAATGGCAGTATCGGTCATCGCCTGCTCCGATGATGTCGTGGAGCAGCAGCCTACACCGACATCAACCCTTGCCATGTCCGCCGTGACTACAGCGACCGCAACCGGCACAGTCATCGCATCAACGCCAATGCCGCGTCCGACCGCCACCTCGTCGCCAACCATATCGGGCGCGACTGCAATGCCAGCCGCCACCGCGCCGACTCCCACGCGCGTCATTCCCACCGCAATTCCATCCCCGGCCGTGCCAACGTCCGCTGAGACGGTGGCTACAGTTGACGACAGGCGAGGCGGCACCCTGAATCTGGTGAGCCGACAAGCCATTTCGCACTTGGATGTGCAAGCCGATGTGTCGGCGGCGCTGGCGGCGTGGGGGCCCGGCATCGCGTACAGCAGGCTGATTCGCTTCAGCAGCGGCGACGGAGTCGAACTGCCGAGCCTCGCCGTGGAATGCGAATTGTGCACCGGCTGGCAGACTTCGGACAGTATTTCATTCGATTTCGCGCTGCGCGATGATGTGCTGTGGCAAGACCTGCCGCCGGTCAACGCGCGTCACCTCATCGCGGACGACATCGCTTTCAGTTACGAGCGCCAGCGCTCTGGCTCAATGCCGAACGGCGCGCTGCTGCACATCGTCGATACGGTCTATGCCGTTGACGAGGACAGCCTACGCATTTCGCTGCGAGCGCCGGATGCTGATTTTTTCAGCGCGCTCGCCAACGGCAGTTCGAAGGTTGTGGCGCGAGAGGCGGTCGAACTCAACGGCAGTCTGCGCGGTGGGCCCACTATCGGCACGGGCGCGTGGATTCTCGAAGAGGCGCGCGACGACCTGACATTCACATTGCGCCGCAACGAGTCGTATTTCAAGGCCGGCGCGCCGCTGTTAGACAGAATAGTCGTCCACACGATTGCGGATGAGGACACCGCATACGCAGCGTTTCGCGTGAACAATGTGGATGTGCACCGGCTTCGCGCGGAGCAGTGGGAGGAGTTTGCGCAGCAGAAGCCCGATGCCAAGATGCTGGCGTTCAAGGAAATTGGCGTGGGGCTGGAAGTGGCGTTCAACACGACCTCGCCGCCGTTCGACGATGTGCGTGTGCGCCGCGCTGCCATGCTGGCGATGCGCCCGAACCGCGCCATTGACGAGATATGGCAATCTGCCGCGTACCTGACGCAGGGCGTACCGCTGGGTAGGGCGGACTGGCAATTGCCCGATGACGAAGTCGCGGCATACTTCGACGATCACGCAGGCGGTAGGCAGTTGCTGATTCAGGCGGTCGATTCGCTGCCCGTGCCCGTCGTCATCTCGGTGGGCGACTTCGGCGCGGAATATCGGCAGCACGCGGAGCGCATCGCCACCGAGATGCAGAGCGTCGGCTTCGATGCCACGCTGAAAATAGTGGATAGGCGGCGGTTTGGCGAGCAAGTCTGGCTCGGCGGCGATTACCGGATGTTTGTTGGACCGACAGCGCCCATCGGCACGCCAAACGGATATATGCTCGCGGTGTTGAGCAGCGCCGGTGCGTGGAACACAACCGGGCATGCCGACGATGCGCTGGACGCGCTGATTCTGGCGCAATCGGGCGAGTACGACACGGATGAACGGCGCGAACTCGTGCTGGAAGCGCAGCGTCTCGCGCTGGATGGCGCGTATCGGTTCATGCCGGCGGCGGCAGTATCGCTGTGGGCGTGGTGGCCCCAAGTGCAGGGATTTCAGCCGAACTTCGCAGGATCAGAGTATTCGCACTGGGAGCGAGTGTGGCTGGACGGCTAGGGGAGAGAACGACGCGCCTGATGCTACGCTTAGGCGTTTTCTTCGTCCTGGTTCTGGCTTTGGCTGCGCAAGAAGTTCTCCAATTCCTCGACCATCGTCTCCGGGCTGGGAATCTCCTCGGTCGCGGTGCGCGCCTCGTCGTAGCGCCGTTCCAGTCGGCGCACGTAGCTGCTCACATCGGGCTGCTTGGCGATGACCTTATCAACCTCTTCTTGGTATGTGTTGCCCGCGATGTACAACTCTTCGAGATCGACATCGATGTCAATCAGGCTGCGCAGGCGCGTCAGCAGCGCGTGGCTGACCTTCGGATCGGGCGATGTGTTGACATAATGCGGGCAGTGTCCCCAGATGCTTGCCTGCGCCACTCCCGTATTGGAGCAGGCGTCGGCAAACGCGGTATGAATGCCCGTCGGTCCCTGATAGCCGGAGTTTTTGATGCCGAGCCACTCCGCCTTCTGCGTCAGTTCGATGGAGCTTGCACGACCCGTTACACGCGGCTCGCGAGTGTGTGGCACCGCGTCTAGCAGCGCCCCGAGCGATACGATGAGCCGTACTTCGTGACGCTCCGCGATTGTTGTCAGGATGTTGGAATATGTGCGCCACTTCAGGTTAGGCTCTGTGCCGACGAACAGCAGCAGCGAGCGCGATTCATCGTCCGGAGCATAATAATACAGGTCGTTTTGCGGCCAACGAGTTACGCGCTCGCCGCGCCGGTTGACCCTCGAGTGCGGCCGGACATGCGTGAAATCGTAGAACTCTTCCGGGTCTATTTCGGCGAACTTCTTGGCGCGGAGCTTGCGCACCAGAAACCGCAACGCCCTTGTCGCGGCTTCGGCGGCGTCTGGCCAGCCCGCGAAGGCGACCAGCATCGTGGGCAGGTTACCCTGCGGCACTTCGTGTTCTATAAGGCCATCCATGGGAAAGTCCTAACTGGAGATGCCTTCATTTTACATCAATAGAGGGCGTATGCCAAACGGAAGGCGAGTAGTCCAGCCGTCAGGGGCGGGGGTTAGCCATAGAAGGCGCAAAGGGGCACAGAGGGGTTGTGAGTTATGAGTATTGAGTTGTGAGTGGGGTTTCCCCCTCACCCGTTGCCCCGCCGGATTCCCGCTTTCGCGGGAATGACGGGAAGAAGAAGCGGGAATGGCGACATGGGTTAGGGGCTGCGGGCGCGTTCTTGGTCTTGGCGGTCTTGTTGCTGCTGGTTGTAGCGCCAGGTGTCGAAGCGGGACTCGCGGGATATGCGCTCTCTTAGCTCTCGATTGCGCTGCTTTTCCTGCTCGCGCTTTTGCTGACGGCGCTTTCGCTGCTCCTCTCGCTCGATGCGGCGGTCTGCCTTTGCTTCGGGGCTGTGGAACTGCTCCAGTTTCCATTCCTTGTCTGCGCGCTTCTTGCGCTCTATCACCTCGTCGGTGCGCCTGTCCCACTCTTCCTGCTGTGCCTGCTGCTCTGCAAGACGCTGACGCTGCTCCTCAGTGAGAGGGGTGTGCACCTTCACGACCTGCGGGTGGTCTTCGGGCAGGTTCTCGCAGACGCAGAAGCAGTCGGGGTGGCAGCGGGCGGATTGCAGCATGAACTCGGCGTCGGGGAATGACGGGCTGTTGAGGCAGATGCCCAGGAGCATCTTTATCGCTTCCAGCCTGTCCCTGCCCTTTGTGGAGGGGTCTTCGCCTTCCATTATCTCTACGAGGTACTTGACGATGGATGCGCCATCGCCGGTGTCCACCCTTATCTGGCGGATGAGCTTGTTGTTGAACTTGGTCTGCTCGTCTGACAAGGATGGTGGCGAATCTTCACCGCCATCATGACCCCTGCTTTCGCTAGGGGCAGGCTCTTCCGTCATAAAGGGGGAAGGGATGTTATGGGTCCCGTCACCCAAGTCCACTCCCGCGGGGAGAGGGGGCTTATGGTTGGCGGTCGGGGTATTGCCGATGCCGAGCTTGTGTAGGAGCTTGGCGGCTTCGAGTTGGTGCCAGGGCGTGCAGTTGGGAGCGTCGCCTTCCATGATGGAGGTGACGCTTTGGATGATGCGCCTGCCGTTGTCGGTCTGTTCGATGACGGCCTGCTTGAGCGACTCGGCGAAGTCGCTGTGGGCGGTGTGCTCTTTGGTTGGGCGTTCCAGTTGTGAAATCATATGTTCGGATTATAGGGGTGGAGGGAGTGGGTTGTCAAGGGGTGAGTCAAACAGGATGCACAGGATCGCGAGAGGATTGTGGTGCGAATTGTTCGTGGTAGAGCCGTTTGTACAGGTCGCACCTCGTGATAAGGTCTTCATGATTGCCGGAGTCTATAAGCTTGCCTTCGTCCATGACTAAGATAGATTCGGCGTTGAGGACGGTGGAGAGGCGATGGGCGATGACTATTGTGGTCGCGTTTCGGAATAGTGTGCTGTCCAGGGCGTCCTTGATTGCGCGTTCGGTGATCCCGTCTAGGGATGACGTGGGTTCGTCCAAAATGACGATGCGGGGTTGCTTGAGTATGACGCGCGCTATGGCCAGTCGTTGCCTCTCGCCGCCGGAGAGCCTGTATCCGAATTGACCGACAACGGTGTCATAGCCGTTCGGGAGATTGACCAGCAATTCATGGAGCTGCGCAGCTTTACAAGCATTCACCATATCTCTGTGTGTAGTATTGGGGCTTGCGATGAGGAGATTCTCCCTGACGGTAGTATTGAATACGGCGCTGTCCTGAGGTACGAGGCTGAGGTGTCGGCGGAGTGAGGACAGTTTGACTGAACGAAGATCGTGGTCGTCGATCTGAATATTGCCGGAAGTTGGGTCGTAGAATCTCAGAATCAGGTGAGTGAGGGTAGTCTTGCCCGCTCCGCTTCTACCGACGATGGCCGTCATCTTGCCGGGCTGAAAGTCGAAGGACAAGTTGGAAATTACGGGCTTGCCGGTCTGGTAGTCCACAGAGGCGTTTCTGACTGAAACGATGCCTTTGGCCGACGGTAATTCGATTGCGTCCGGGGCGTCTCGGACTTCAGGTTCCAAGTCGATCCACTCAAAGACTCGTCTGAGGTGTACGATTGTTGCGGCGAACTCAGCATGGAATGTGGCCAGGTTGGTGATCGGCCCGATGATCCTCATCCAGAGAGCCAAGAACGCGATCAGAACACCTAACGTCATCGCGCCTTCAATAACTCCGAACCCACCGTAAAGGTACAGAATCGCCGAGCCGATCAATGGGAGGGAAGCGGCGACTGTCGCCATCGCCCCGTTTGCCATATCCTGTCTTGCAAACAGGCCGTGGAGCCTCAAGGTTATTGCGGAGAATTTGCGGGTGTCTATCGATTTGTCGTAGCCAACTCCGTTCAGCAAGATGGTGCCGTCTATGTCCAACCGGTCGCTGATGAAGGAAGAGTTCTCGTCAAACCACCCAGCGATCCTATAGGCGATTCTTTCTCTCCATTTTGCAATGACGTAGCCGATGCTGAAGGTTAATGGCACGAAGCCCAGAAGCAGTAGGCTAAGCTCCCAATTCCAGGTGAACATGAAGGCGAGAGTAACGGCGATGAGCAGGACCGAGCTTGCCACGTCCGCCAGCGCCCCTCTCACAACCCACTGGACTTCTCCAACATCGTTCCACATTCTGGAGTTTACTGCGCCTCGTTCGTTATGGATAAAGAACCTGTAAGACTGATTTTGGACGGCATTGAAGAAGCCTATGCGGAGGTTGCGAATAACTGCCTGGCCGGCGCGTTCAAGGGAATATGATTCGGCGATTGACAGTATGACTATCAATACTCCGAGGCCCAGTAGTGCGAGTGTCAAGCGTAAGAGAAGATCGGCGTCGCGGCTGGGGATAGCACGATCAATAACGATGCTTGCGAGGTAGGGAGGAATCAGCCATAAGAGGGCGAGGCTAAGCGAGGACAGTAGTCCTACTGCCAGCCAGCGCCATTGGGATTTCAGGTATGCTAAGAGCCTGAGAAGAGTGTTCAGAGTCGATGGATTATGCTTTTGAGAGTTGATAAGCGTCTCCTCACTGTATCGTTGGATGGGATACTCTTTGGCAGTTGGATACTTGGGACCAGATACGTAGCGCTCATCGAAGAGCCTCCTTATGTCGGATTTCTGTGATTAGTCGATTGAAAATTGCTGTATCTTGAAGATTGGAAGATGCGTTCAGTGCAGGTGGAAAATTCGCGAAAAGAGCGTGCTATAATCGCTGCGGCGCGCGCTTGCGCGCCTGAAATGCACAGGTATTGTAGCAAGGATTTTGAATGAGGGGTGTCGCAATTATGAGTGACAATACTATTGGAATCGCGATTCCGGCTCCGGATGCTCAGTCGGTGATTGATGCGGTGGTGGAGGCGGAGAGCGTGGGTGTGAAGGCGGCGTGGCTGACTTCGGGCGGCGATGCGGGGGATGTGCTGACGGCGCTGGCGGTGGCGGCGGCGCAGACGGAGAGCATTAAGCTGGGCACTTCGATAATGCAGACTTGGTCGCGGCATCCGATAACGGCGGCGCGGCAGGCGCAGACGATTGACTCGATCGCACCCGGTCGGCTGCGGCTTGGCGTCGGGCCGGGCCATCTGCAAGCGATGCAGGAGACTTTCGGCGTGGGGTTCGAGGCTCCGCTGGGTCATCTGACGGAGTATGTGCGGGTGCTGAAGGGGCTGCTGGAGACGGGCGAGATTGATTTTCAGGGGGAACAGATTGTGGCGAAGGCGGAACTGCCTGCCCCTACGCAGGTGGCGGTGATGGCGTCGGCGCTGAGGCCGCGGTCGTTCGAGATGTGCGGCGCGGAGGGGATTGGCGCGATAAGCTGGGTGTGCCCGCATCCTTATGTGCGGGATACGGCGCTGCCCGCGATGAGGGCTGCCGCAGAGGGCGCGGGCGGGGAGAAGCCGCCGCTGGTGGTGCACGCGGCGGTGTGCGTTACTGAGGATGTTGCGGGCGCTCGGGATGCGGTGCGGGAGCAGTTGGGGTATTTCCCGTATATTCCGTTCTATGCGCGGATGTTTGCGGCGTCCGGATTTCCCGGGTCGGAGGAGAGCGGCTGGACGGACGAGATGGTGGACTCGGTGCTGCTGGCGGGGGACGAAGAGACGGTCGCGCTGAGGGTGCGCGAGATGCAGGAGTGGGGAGCGGATGAGGTTCTGGGGAGTGTCGTTACCGTGGGGGATGATGCGGAGTCGAGGATGCGGACGATGAGATTGCTTGCCGGGGTTTAACTAACAGGATGAACAGGATGGATAGGATGATTAAGATTGAGAGGGTGCGATTTGCGGAGGTGGTGGTTTCGGAGGCTACGACGTGGACGTTCGTGGAGGTGTATGACGAGGACGGTGTGATAGGGCTTGCGGAGCTTACTTGTGGGGGAAATACGGCTGAGGCGGTGCGGCTGACGGCGGAGTTCGTGGGCCGGCTGAGGGGGCGCGAGATTGCCGGCGAGGGTGATGTGGAGGGGATGCTGGGATTTGCGGTGGCGGATATGCAGGGGAATATGGCGCTGGCGACTGCGATGAGCGGGCTGCGTAGCGCGGTGAGTGAGTTGAGCGCGCGGAAGAAGGGCGTAACGCTGACCGAGGAGCTTGGAGGGACGCCTCAGGAGAGCATATTGCTGTACGCGAATATCAACAGGCACTTGCTGACTCGGGACAGGTCGCCTGCGTCGTTCGGGAGGGCTGCGGAACTGGCTGTGTCGAAGGGATTTACGATAGTGAAGTGCGCGCCGTTCGATGGGGTGGGGCCGCCATCGACTCGTGAGAAGATTCTGGATGAGGCAGGGCCGGGGATCGAGCGGGTGGCTGCTGTGAGGGCTGCGGTCGGCGATGATGTTACTGTGCTTGTCGATTGCCACAGCAGGTTCGAGCGGCATACTGCGCCGCTTGTGGCGGAGCAGCTTGCGAAGTCGAATATAGGCTGGTTCGAGGAGCCGGTTGAGCCGACGAAGGATGCGGAGGGGCTGGCGGCTATCGCTGGCGAGGTGTCGATGATAACGGCGGGCGGCGAGTCGGGGTATGGGCGCGAGTTCTTCGGGGCGGTTGTGGAGTGCGGGGCGCTGAATGTGGTGATGCCGGACGTGAAGCATTGCGGAGGTCTTGCGGAGGCGCGCGCGGCGGGACTGGCGGCGATGGCTGCGGGCGGCGATGTGTCGCTGCACAGCCCGACGGGGCCGGTGTCGCTGATCGGGGGCGGGCATGCGACGGCGGCGATGCCGGGGGCGATTCACCTGGAGCACGCGGTGTATGAGACGGACTGGCGGGCTGAGGTGGTGCTGCCATACGAGCGGGTGGAATCGGGCAGGCTGTGGATGCCGAAGGGCGCAGGTTTGGGGGCTGTGCTGAATTCAGAGATTGTGGAGCGCTATGGGCGTTACCGGAACGGGGACTGACATGGATGAACAGGATGGAGGGGATAGGATGAATGTGGGGTTTATTGGGCTGGGGAATATCGGGAAGCCGATGGCGTTGTGCGTGGTGAATGCCGGGCATCGGACTACGGTGCATGACATTCGGCGGGCGGCGGCGACGGACTTGCTGGAGGCGGGCGCGACGTGGGCTGAGACGCCGGCGGAGGTTGCGCGGGCATGCGACGTGGTGATGGGATCGCTGCCGGGGCCGCTGGAGGTGGAGGCGGTGGTGAACGGGGAGCAGGGCGTGCTGGATGGGGCTGCGGCGGGCTCTGTGTATATCGATCTGGCGACGAACTCGCCGAGCATGGTGCGTAAGTTGCACGCGATATGCGCGGAGAGGGGCGTGGAGTATATTGACGCGCCGGTGAGCAAGGGGTCGGGGTCGGATTCGGCGGACCGGGGAGTGTTGACGGTGATGGCGGGGGGCGACCCGGATACGCTGGAGCGGGTGATGCCTGTGCTTGAGGCGATTGGGGACCCGGAGCTTATCTATCATTGCGGGCCTGTGGGAGCGGGGGCGACCGTGAAGCTGTGCAACAATCTTGTGGCGCATACGACTTTCAGCGTGGTGGCGGAGGCGCTTACGATTGGGCTGAAGGCGGGGGTGGAACTGGAGACGCTGGCGACGGTGATGGCTGCGGGGTCGGCGTCGAGTCCGAAGTTGCCGAGGTATGAGGCGGTGTTCGACAGGAATTTCGAGCCGGCGGGGCATGCGTTCGTGCGGTCCGACGCGAAGGATGTGCGGCTGGCGACGGAGCTTGCGCGCGAGGTGGATGTGCCTGCGGACATCGCGGCTGCGGTGGACCAGAAGTATGTGGCGGCGGTTGCGGCTGGGATCGGGCATCTTGGCGGGTCGGCGATTGTGCAGGTGCAGGAGGAGCGGGCGCGGGTGGTGTTGGGGCGTGGGAGTGGGGGCTGACAGGGATGGACAGGATGGGGAGGAAATTTTGTCCTGCTCACCCCCTAATCCTTCGGCAAATTCAGGACAGGCTTAGCCTTGAACCCGTGTCAGCCGAAGCGCGAAGTCGGTTGCGTTCGGATTGATGAGTCGTGCCGCATCGACCACACTGGCGAGCACCCATCCCGCCGCACTCGGCGTCCATTCGGGCAACGTAACCGATATGCCGAGGCCCGAACGTGCAGGAGATATGGAGCGTATTGGGGTTTCAGCTCCTATTCTAATGGAATGTTGCCCAGGCGCGGTAACTACAGGTCCGAAATCAAACTGTCCGGTGTTCCTCCACTGTAGGTTGCCTAACAACTCTGCCTCTGCATGTCCTCCAAGGAAATTCTCGTCGAAGGCAACTATCGCCTCGGCTCTTGTGTCAGCTGCCGTATTGAACCAGTTTAACACGGACACAAGGTAGCCAAGGCAGGGCTGTGGTTCGGCGTCCAGGTAACTAACTGTCACCTGGATGCCTTCCATATCTACGATTCCAAACCGACTGAGTGCGTCGTGGAAGCACTGAACCAATGCCGGCAGCGCAAGAGACGGTTCTATGGCGCGTCGGTGTACCGCAAGCGGCGCATAAGCCCAACCTTGAACGGGACCAGAGGATGGTCGGGCCGGCTCAAAGTCATTGACATCCAGCCCGACCTGCACCCATCCGATACGATGTGGGTCAGTGTCGGCGGTTATCTCTGCTTCCTCCATTGACCATAGCAGAGGGTGGTCGTTGTATGTGGTTGCCCAGTGCATCAATTCGGCTCGTTCTCTGAAGACGCTGTGGAGGTCTTCTTCCCGGGAATCGATAGTCGCTGGGCCGGATAGCCGTCCGAAAGCCTCAAGGAAGAGCGTTGTGGACATGACTGCTATTCTCCGTAACCGGGTCCAGGTGGGCGGCATTGTGGGTCTATGTCCAGCCACGCATAAATCGGTAGATGGACTTATCTTCTAGGATTTCTTTGATTTGGAATGTAGGGGTGTTGTCGTGGAGTCGCTCGTGTTCTGTGAATACCCAGCGGAGCCACCATGTTTGCTCGGCGTCCCAGCCGTGGTGGTATGTCCAGAAGTCTTTCGATTTAACGGCGACCTGATGGGATGTGAGTAAGCCGCCTAGCGTGAGATGAACGGCGTCCCAGTCTTCTGCGACTTTTGACCAGTCGGGTTCGAGATATGAGTCCATGTCGAGGTCGGAGTACACTATGTCTTGGAGAGGATATTTGGCCCGGTGACGGTAATTTACACAGAGTTCGTGCCATGCGTGCGGGCTATCAATCTCGAATATGCGGGCGTCGAGTTTGGGCTTCATGTGCCATAAGGCGAAAGGTGGACTGGCGTATTCGTGGTAGCCATAGCCAATGTCGCAGATTTGCAGATCGACGGCAGCGAGCATGGACGCTGTGTCGGCGGTGGATGTGGAGGTTATGAATGCCCAAAGGTTTCGCCGTGGATCTGAGTGTATCCATGATGGTTCGCTGGGCTGCTGATTAGGCGGGCTATGGTCTTCAGATACCCAAATCTGGTTGTGGAGGTCTAACGGGGCGAACCACCACGCGGCGTCGGGGTGGGTGAGGATTTGGCGCGCCAAGCGGAAGTGTCGTGGTGCTTCTTCGCGCAGGAATCGCATTTCTTTCTGTCGATCAATCTTCGTATGGTACAGCTCGATGTCATCTGCTGCCTGTGCCGCTATGTACAAGGCTGTGGCAGGTTCGGTGAGTTGGTCGGGCGTGAAACCAGTTGCGGCGGAGATGGCGATGAAGGCTCTGCCAACTGGTGATCTTAGTAAGGCTGTGGCCCTTTCATCGAGTCCATCCTCGTGATAGTTTGGATTCCATTCCGTAACGCTATGGTGGTAACCTGCACTATCTTCCAAGAAGAAAGTATCCATATCTTTCATCCTTTGTAAGAAAAACGCCGGAAACCGATGTCATTTTTCGTATTCATAGGCGAATGGATTGAAGTCTAGATGGGATATACCATGCTAACACTTCAATCCATTCAATTACCAATTAAACTTCATGAGTCACAAGCAAGATAGGTCGAACGAAATGGCTTTCAAGAGCAAGTTACGTATCTTATATTTTGAGTGAACATTACTCTTGTTGCGTCACCGTCAATGATAATGTGCTTGCTTAAACCCATGTAGGTGCCGTCCTGGCAAGGACCTGTTTCGTCACGAACTTTACCGGAATACCTACTGTTATGTACTGTTCGACTACTTGGAGGACCTAGGGAAATGAAGCTCCCGCCTGATTTGACATAAAGAGTTGTTTCTACGACTAGAATGTCTTTCGAAGTTTCACATCTTGTGAAACCTTTCACGGAAACTTGGTCCCAAGCGGTCGAACTGTGAGGCCTTTCGGTTTTCAGATCGCAGTCAAATGCTTTGTCTTCCTCTGGGTGATTATTGGATGCCCAAGCGGTCGTGAAAATTGCCATGCTCATCACGATAGCGAAAGCGACCGCGCTTATTATGAAGAACTTAGTCATTATTAGAACCTCCTCGTCTTTGCCAGTGTAAAGTTTGCCTTTTGCCGACATACGCACTAATCGCCGGACACGATGACAAGTCGTGATTTTGAGAATATGTTTTTTCTGGCACCTCCTTTTGTCCGTGTGAGTGCATGCGGGCAAGCGTAGGGGAGGTCTGGTGTTTTGCATATAGTCCAAATGGACTATTTCATGTACTATTTTTGCGGGCGCGACGTACTATGTCGTATAGTCCGAATGGACTATGCCCTATGGTACATTCGGACTATTGGGTGGTTTGCGGGAGTGGGGTGATGGTGTATAATCAGCGCCGCAATTTTGCCGTGTTCGCACACCGAGGAGGACGAATGAAATCCATTAGGCTGGTGATTGTCGATGACCATGAGCTGGTGCGAATAGGCTTGAGGACTGTCGCCGAAGCCGAGGAATACTTGGCGGTGGTGGGCGATTACGGCAGAGGCGCGCTTGATGATTACTCCCGTTTGACTACATGGCGCGGCTGAAGTAGTATCCGACGTGAACACTAAGCAGATTGCATTGCAAGGAGGCGCTGGCATGGGCGCGATAATCGGTGAAGGCGACTTCAGGTATGAGCACATAATTGACTGGCATAAGATGCCGGAGGGCGCGAGGCTTATCGAGACGCCGGGCGTGGCGGTGGACTCGCAGGACGATGTTTACGCGTTCAGCCGGAATCCGGACTACCCGGTTATGGTGTTCGGACAGGACGGCGGCTTCGTGCGCGGATTCGGGAAGGGCATATTCGGCAACCGTACGCACGGCATATACGTCGGTCCGGAGGACACCATCTACTGTGTGGACGACGGCATACACACTATCACCAAATTCACCCGCGAGGGCGAACTGCTAATGACCATCGGGACGTCAGGCGTGTCCTCGGAAATATGGAAGGGAGAGCCGTTCAACAGGCCCACCCACGCGGCGGTGTCCAGGAAGACCGGCCACATATACATTTCCGACGGCTACGGCAACTTCAACATCCACAAGTACACGGGCGACGGCGAGTATGTGAAGAGCTGGGGCGGACCTGGCATCGATCCGGGCGAGTTCCTGCGCCCACACAACATCGCGGTGGACAACGACGACCGCGTGCTGGTCGCGGACCGCGAGGCGCACCGGATACAGGTCTTCGACGGAGACGGAAACGTGCTGGACGTTTGGAACAATATACATATGCCCAACGGCATGACCATCGGGCCGGACGGCAATATATACGTGGGTGAACTACCCGGCGCGACCCAGGCCGACCCTACGCCGCCTCGACATGGACACCGCGTGAGTATCTACGACAACAGCGGCAGACGACTCGCACTGCTAGGCGCGGACGACGAGGGCGTGGAGTCGGGCGCGTTCATAGCTCCGCACGGCATGGGAGTTGACAGCCACGGGAATATATACGTCGGCGAGGTCTCGTACACCATCCGCGGCAGCCGAATGGACCCGCCCAAAGAACTCCGCAGCTTCACCAAGCTCGCCAAGGTCAGCTAGGCAAGCGTCTAATCGGCTGCCTGAATAAGGTGGTTCTCGTGGGCGCGGGTCAGAATGAAAGTGCCTTCTCTATCTCTGCGGTCAGTTCGATGGGGATGAAGAAGGCGTCGGGGTAGAGGTAATCCTCGGTGGATTCATCTATGACACGAAGTAGCCCATGCTTTGTTGCGCCGTCGTCGGGCAGCGTTCGATAGATTTTGCCGACTTCGAGCGAGGCGGGGTAGTCTTGGTTTTTGACGCAAACGACGTATTTTGTGTTCATTGAGGGGTCCTGTCTGCTAGTCAAGTATGCGCTTTATTTTGAACTCGCGTCTTCCGATGCCGTGAGCTTCATACCAATGAACTTCTACAAGGCGTATTGTACCATCCGGCAGGATTGCCGTCGTAGTCCCTTTTAGCTTGCGCCATCTGCCTTGTCCATACGCTCTACGCAACCGCCGATTATCACGGATAGAACTACTAGCTGCTATGGTTTCGATTTCATCTATCTGTTCGATTATGTAGAAGTCGTTCATCTTGGAATGATACTAAGAAACTCCGGCCATCGCTTTAGCGGAGATTTACTCGCCGTTGAGGACGTCGATGGCCAAGGCGAGCATTATCTTTGTGCCGCTGATTAGGCTGCTGATGCCTACGGATTCGTCGGTGCCGTGTACATGGTCTAGCATTGGGTCGTCGTCCGGGTGCGAACCGACGAAGCCGTAGGTTATCGTGCCCAACGGCCGTAGGAAGCGCGAGTCCGTGAAGCCCGTGCTGATTGCCGGCACCCATTGGATGTCGTCAACGCCGAGCGCCGCCGCCGTCGCGTGCCGGATACTCCTGCCGAGCCGTGTCTCGAAAGCGGACGAGTTGGGCACTGCCATGTAATCTATCTCGTATGTCGTATTGGGGATGCCTTCGAGTATCATGTCGAGCTGCTCGCGCAGGTAGTCGTCGCTCTGATGCGGCAGCGTGCGCACATCGCAGGTCAGGCGTATAGACTCCGGCACGCTGTTGGACTTGATGCCGCCGTTAATCATCGTGGGCGTCAGCGTCATTCGCGACAGCGCGCGCATCAGCGAGGCGAAGCGGGGGTTCAACGGCTCCATTTCAGCGATAATGTCGTCGATGTTCTCCGCAGACGGCTTGTGCTCGATGGCGAAGACCGACAGGTGCTCGAACAGGCTGGTTGATGTGTCGCGCTCCGGTTCGTAGTCTTCGATGCGCTTCAGAATGCGGTGCAGCGTGTACAGCGCGTTGCTGCCCTGCCACGGCACGGACGCGTGCGCGCTCGTACCCTTGATGTCGATCTCGACTTGGAGGCGTCCCTTTTCGCCTGTACCAAGAAGATATGTCAGTCCGCTCGGAGAATCGATGGGCGTGCCGCCGCCTTCGTTGACCGCGAATGGCGCGCGAATTTTTTCGGGATAGTTTTCCGCAAGCCAGCCGAAGCCGTATCGACCGCCGTGCTCTTCGTCCGCCCCGGACGCGAGTATCAGGCTATCTTGCAATTTGATGCCGTTGCGCATCAAAAGCCGCATTGCGTACATCTGTGCTGTGAGTAAGCCCTTGCAGTCGGTCGCGCCGCGTCCGAATATCCTGCCGTCCGCGATGGTCGCGCTGAACGGCGGGAATCGCCACTTGTCCTCCTCTTCGACCGGCACGACATCGGTGTGCGACATGAACATCAGTCCCGCTTCCGGGTTCGCGCCTTCGATTCGGGCGATGATATTGCCGCGATTGGGTACGCGTGCAAGGATTTCGGACTTTATGCCGTCTTCGGCAAGCCAGTCGCGCACATACTCGCAGACAGGTGTTTCGTCGCCGGTCGGCATGATGCCGGTGTTCACGGAAGGAATGCGCACTAGCGCCTGTTCGAGGGCGATAATTTCCTCTCGTTGTTCGTCAACTTGGGCGAATAACTCTTCGAGAGTGGGCATGGGAATTCCTCCAGAATAGTAAATCAGTTCATTGGTCGTCGGGTTAGTATAGCAGTGTGGGTTGGGGTTTCAAGGCGCGGCTTAATGTTAGCCTACCGCCCACCCTAGAATTCCCCTAGTCCCCTGGAGAGAAGGGACTTTACCAGCCCGTGTATTGGAGGACTCAACACGGGACAGCTAGGCGTTGAAGATGCAGGTTGCCATTAGAAGGGCGGCGATGGTCTTGGCGTCTTGGATTTCGCCTAGCCTTATGAGCTGCGGGATGCGCGACAGCGGCACTTTTTCCACCTGAATGTCTTCGTCGTCGTCTGGCTGAAGGCTGCGTGGCACGAGGTCCTTGGCGAGGTAGGCGTACATGAACTCGGTGCAGAAGCCGGGGGACGACCAGAATCCCCCAAGTATGCGGAGATTGCGCGATGCGTAGCCTATCTCTTCCGCCATCTCGCGTTGGGCGCAGTCGTCCGGGTCTTCGCCCGTTTCGACGAGTCCGGCGGGCGCTTCAAGCACGTTTTGCTGCGCCGCGTATCTATACTGGCGCACGAGATGCACATTGCCATCGTCGTCGATTGGCACGATGACGACCGCGTTCGCGTGGTCAACGACTTCGCGCACGGACTGGTTGCCGTTGCGCATCAGGATGTCGTCAACGCGCACCTTGATTATCTTGCCGTCGTAGATTTCTCGGCTGGCAATCTGCTCTTCCGGCTGCATATCTTATACCTTTCCGGATGTATGGGACTACTTGACTATAAACCGCCATGGAAAAAGGTGCGCGGTGTCAATGCGCTGCTATGTCGCAGGCGGCGGGCTGTACGACGGCGTGTCCATGCCGAATGTGCGGCGCGTGAGTGCGGCGTAGAAGGCTGTCGACGCATGGCGGCGCAGAAAGCGAGTAACATACTCGCTCCTACGAATCGTTACGCGGTCCCCGCCGCGCAGTAACGTGTCCGTGAATCCATCCACGACCAATTGCGCCTCGTGTCCGTCGCTTGCCTGCAATTCCAATGTTGTTGTGTCCGGCAAAATCAAGCCGCTGCGCAAGCCCGTGTGCGCCGCGACAGGCTGAATGAGCATCGCCTTCGTTTCCGGATACATTATCGGCCCGCCTGCGGAGAGCGCGTAACCCGTGCTGCCGGTCGCCGTGGATACGATGACCGCATCGGCGCGGTAGCTCGTCAGGATTACTCCGTCAATGGTCGTCAGGATGTCCAGCAGCCGCGCGGAGCCGCCTCTGCCGACCACGACATCGTTCAGCGCGTGCAGCGTGAGAGACGGCTCTTGGTCGTCGCCGCGCCGCACGTTGACTTCAAGCATCATGCGCTCTTCGAGGCGCGCGCCGCCGTTCATGTAGCTCGGAATCTCTTCGATGGCTTCCTGCACTTGCAACTCCGCCATAAAGCCGATTCTGCCCATGTTGATGCCGACCAGCGGCACGCCGTACTCGGCCGTCGTGCGGACAACGCGCAAAATAGTGCCGTCTCCGCCGGCGACTACGATGAAGCGCGTGTCGTGCAGAACCGGTCGCATACTGTCGAGGTCTTCGGCGGCGCTCAGCCAGCAGTCTTCACCCAGCCCCAGCGCGTTCATCACCGACTTCGTCATTTGCAAGGCGGTGGCGTGCTGCGCGTTGTACACGAAGCCTATGAGACAGCGGGAGGTTGTCATATCGAGCCTAACACTTATGCCTAACACTTATGGATGACACAGGCCTATTCGCGGCAATCGCGCGGCATTCGTCTGCCTGCCTGTTTCCATCCTAACCTGTCAGCCGTTCTGTGGGAAAGGCATTGGCGGCGCAGATTGCGAGCGGTTATGAGAGCAGGACGCCAGCGGCGGTGCGGGCGAGATTGAGGAGCGGCGTTGGGTAGATGCCGAAGATGAGCGTGCCGATGAACCCGAGCGCGACCGCGAGCTGCATTGGCAATCCGAACGCGACCCGCTCTTCCGATGCCGGCTCCGACAGGAACATCGCCTTGACCACGCGCAGGTAGTAGTACGCCGAAATTACGCTGTTCACCACGCCGATGACAACGAGCCATTCGAGATTCGCCTCGACCGCCGCGCTGAACAGGTAGATTTTCGCCCAGAAACCAACCGCAGGCGGAATGCCGGTAAGCGAAATCATGGACAGCGTTAGCACGGTCGCAAGCACCGGGGCACGGCGCGCCATGCCCGCGTAATCGTCGATGCGGTCACTGTTGATGCGGTTTGATATGGCAATTATCACCGAGAACGCCGCCAAGTTCGTTGCCGCAAAGCCGCCTAGGTAGAACAGCACGCCGGATGGGCCTATGCTTTCCGCGCCGGGTGTCCGCGCCGCGACAGCCGCAAGCCCCACCAGAATGTAGCCCGCGTGCGCGATGGTGCTGTAGCCCATCAGCCGCTTAATGTTGTCCTGCCGGACTGCGACGAGATTGCCGATGGTCATTGACAGCGCGCTGAGCACGGCGAATGTCGCGCTCCAGTCAAGGCTGAGCGTGTCCGCCGGGAATGCGCCGTAGAAGACGCGCAATATGACCGCGAAGCCCGCCGCCTTGCTCGCTACTGACAGGAATGCGGTAACCGGCGTGGGCGAGCCTTCGTACACATCGGGCGCCCACATCTGGAACGGCACGCTCGCCACTTTGAAGCCGAAGCCCGCAATCATCAGCACGATGCCGAACAGCAGCGCGTTGCTGCCGAATGGCGATCCACCGCTCAGGCTAAGGTTGCCTATCTGCTCGGCAATCTGCGGCAGCGATGTCGTGCCGGTGTAGCCGTACACGATGACCATGCCATACAGTAGGACCGCCGAGCTGATGGCGCTCAGTACCAGGAACTTCATGCCTGACTCTGTGGAGCGGCCGTCCCGAATGAACGCTGCGAGCGCAGCTATGGGCAGGGCGGTGAGTTCAAGCGATATATATATGGTGATGAGCTCGGTTGTGGACGCAAGCAGCATCATGCCGGTGGTGGCGAACAGCACCAGCGCGTAGTATTCCGCTTGGAAGCGCGCGAACTTTTTCACATAGTCGGTTGACGACAGAATGACGATGCCCGCCGCTGCGATGAGCAGGAATTTGAAGAACAGGCTGAACTTGTCCACAACGAGCGTGTTGAACATGCCGTGCATTTGCATCGTGTCGCCGGACGACAGATCAAACCAGAGCATCAGGCTGAAAATCAGCGGCACGGCGAGTCCCAGCACCGCCAATACGGGCAGTACCGTCTTGTTCCTGACGACCAAGTCCACTAGTACCAGAACCAGCGCCAGTGCGGCGAGGCTTAGCTCCGGCGCTAACAGGTATAGGTCGAAAGCTGACATCCGTTACTCCGATAATTCTCAGGTTAGGCGGTCTAGCGCATGCTTAACGCAAGCGCGCCTGCGCCACTTGCTCCAGCGAATTCGCTATCGGCTCGACGCCGCTGGAGAAGACGTCGGAAATGTACGATGGGAACACGCCAACCGCGATGATGGCGATGACCAGCAGCGCTATCGGTACATACTGTATGCCCGAAACATCGGTAATGTCCGCGAACCGGTCTTTGATAGGCCCAAACATAACGCGCTGTATCGTCCAAAGTATGTACGCGGCGGCAAGCACTACGCCGAACGCCGCGATTGCCGTCGGTATAGCCCACATCTTGAATGCGCCGAGGAATATCAGCAGCTCCGCAACGAATCCACTTGTCCCCGGTAAGCCCAGTGACGCGAGTCCGGCGACCAGCAGCGCGATGGCGAGGAAAGGCATCCGCTTGGCGAGACCGCCCAAATCCGGGATGTAGCGCGTGTGCGCCTTATCGTACACCATGCCCACCAGTAGGAACAGCAAGCCCGTTATCGTGCCGTGCGTGAACATCTGCATCGCCGCGCCGGTGAGCCCCAGCGTAGATACGGTGCCGTTCACGCCCACTACGGACGCTAAGCCAATCATCACAAATCCCATGTGGCTGACGCTGCTGAACGCGATGAGGCGCTTTAGATCGGTCTGTCGCATCACGACTATCGCGCCGTATATCACATTGATGACGCCAGCAGCCGCGAATAGCCAAGCCGCGTTCTGCGCGACATCGGGGAACATGCTGACGGACACGCGGAACATGCCGTAGCCGCCCATCTTTAGCAGCACGCCGGCGAGAATGACGCTACCCGCCGTTGGTGCGTCCGTGTGTGCATCCGGCAGCCATGTGTGCAGCGGCCAGAGCGGCAGCTTGACCGCGAATCCCACGAACAGCAGGGCGAACACGACGCCAGCCGGCAGCAGCAGGTTCGCGCCTCGAATGGCGTCCGGCAGCGCCGTCATGTCGAATGTGCCGGTTGAGAAGAACAGAACGAGTATGCCCACCAGCATGAACGCGCTGCCCAAAATGGTGAATATCAGGAACTTCATCGCCGAGTATTCGCGCTTGCTCTTGGGATCGCTGCCCCAGATGGCGATGAGGAAGAACATCGGGATTAGCTCAAGCTCCCAGAACAGGAAGAAGAGCAGGAAGTCAAGCGATGTGAAGACGCCCATAACGCCCGTCTGCAACGCCAGCAGCCAGATGAAATACTCGCGGACGCGCAACTGGATGTGCCACGACGCCAGCACCGCAACCAACCCGAGCAAGCCCGTCAGCAGCACAAGCGGCGCGCTGAGACCGTCTATTCCCAGCAAGTATTGCACCGCGAAGCCGTCGTCACCGAGTCCGGGTATCCAGTTGGAGAAGCGGTCAACCAGCTGTATTCCGCCCGCGTTCGTGTCATAGACCGCGAACGCTACGATAGCGAGTATGAAATCTACGACCGCTACCGCTGCCGCGAACAGCCGCGCGTGGGAATAATTTCTGAGCACAAGGGCGATGATTACTGCCCCTGCCAATGGCAGGAACACCACCGCGCTTAACAAGCCTGTGAACTCCAAACCTTACCTCGATGCGCTTTCGATTGCCGTGTTGTTGTCGTGCCGTGTAGTGATTAAACCTGTTTCAAGGGCTAGCCCAAGAACAGGAAGATTGCGAATATGATGAGTATGCCGACCGAGATGCCCATGCCGTACGCCTGCATCTGCCCGGTCTGCACCTGACGGATTGCTGTGCCGGTGTTCGCGCCCAGCCAGCCGCAGAAGTTGACTATCTTGTCAACAATGGACTTGTCCACCCAGTCGAGCGCGTAGCAGATGCCGCTGTAGAAGACATGCCGGACCACCACCGTCTCATACAGCTCGTCCATGAAGTACTTGCGGTAGAGCAGCGTGTGCACTGGCCGTAGTGCGTTGCCCATGCCCTCTGGGGATATGGCGCGGCGGATGTACATCAGATACGCCATGCCGATGCCCAGCAGCGCGACCACGCTCGACAGTGCCGCTATGCCAACGCTGAACACCGCCGTCTCAACATGCACGGACGGAATGTAGTCTAGGAAGTGCGACATCCAGTGCCCTGGGATTATTCCCAAGTCGAAGATAGAGTTGGCCAGGAAGCCCGCGACTATCGCCGGCACCGCCAAGATTATCAGCGGTAAGGTCATTGTCTTCGGCGATTCTTCTAGGTGAACGGGATGCTCTGCGTGGGCGTCCGGGTCTCTTTCCGCGCCGCCCTTGAAGTTGCCGTGGAATGTCATGAACACCGCGCGGAACATGTAGAACGCAGTCATGAACGCGGCAATAAGCGCGAGCAAGAACACGACCATGCTGATAGTGTCGCCGTTTACGCCGCGATTGAATGCGTGCGTCAGAATCTCGTCCTTGCTCCAGAAGCCCGCGAGCGGAACGATACCTGCGAGGCTAAGGCTGCCGATGATGAAAGTGATATATGTCCAAGGCATCGCGGTGCGGAGTCCGCCCATATAGCGCATGTCAAATGTGCCGGTTGCGTGGTTCACGCTTCCGGAGCCGAGGAACAGCAGCGCCTTGAAGAAGGCGTGCGTGAACAGGTGGAATATCGCCGCGCCGTATGCGCCCGTGCCGAGCGCGAGCATCATATAACCGAGCTGGCTGACGGTGGAGTAGGCGAGCACGCGCTTGATGTCGTTCATCACCAATCCCATCGACGCTGCGAATATCGCCGTGATGCCGCCAATAATGGCGACTGTGTTCATTGCGACCATGGATAGCTCGAACACGGGGAAGAACCGGGCGACCAAGAACACGCCTGCCGCCACCATCGTCGCGGCGTGAATCAG
Organism: Chloroflexota bacterium; assembly: GCA_009840355.1. Classification (NCBI taxonomy): domain Bacteria; kingdom Bacillati; phylum Chloroflexota; species Chloroflexota bacterium. The sequence continues at coordinate 50,574 of VXNZ01000034.1, read as the reverse complement.
CGCGCTGACCGGCGTCGGACCTTCCATCGCGTCGGGCAGCCAAGTGTGCAGTGGGAATTGTGCGGACTTGCCCATCGCCCCGGCGAATATGCCCAGAGCAACCCACTGCGCCACGCCGACCGTCAGCAAGCCAAGCTCAATGCCCTGGTATATGTCGGTTACTACGAATACATTCAAACCCTGCGCGGCAAACGCATCAGAATTGAAGAACAGGAACAGGATGCCCAGTAGAAAGCCGAAGTCCGCGAAGCGCGTGATGATGAAGGCTTTCTTCGCTGCAGCCGCCGCAGCCGGGCGGTCGAACCAGAAGCCGATGAGGAGGTAAGAGCCAAGCCCTACCAACTCCCAGAAGACGAACATCTGGATTAGGTTATTCGCGAGTACCAGCCCCAGCATGGCGCTGGTGAACAGCGACATATACGCGAAGTAGCGCGCATATCCTGAATCGCCGTGCATGTAGCCGACTGAGTATATCTGCACCATCAGGCTTACGCCGCTGACCACGACAAGCATCACCGCGGTGAGAGGGTCCATCAGGATGCCTACGGCGAACTCAAACTCGCCCGCGCTAATCCATGTGTGCACCGGGTAGTGGCTCTCGCCGTGTGTCGAGACCGTGCTGACGAGCGCCCATATCGACAGCGCGAATGTCAGCCCGATTGCGACGATGGTTACATACGCCGCGGTCTGCGACTCCGCGCCTCTGATAGGGCGGATGACAAGTGAAATTAGCGCGAACGACGCGAGGGGCAGGAACAGGATTAGCCAAGCGGCTACTTCTGGCATTGTTTACAGCTTCCTCAGTATTTCATCCGCGACATGCTCGCGGCCCTTTGGGACGAGGACGCGGAATGTGGAGCGCTCGCTCCATGTCAGTATGTCGCCTTCGGGCAGGATCTTGGTCGGCAGTCCGTCGCCTTCCAACACATCCTTCCACATCTGCGCGCTCATAAGGTTTGATGCTCTCTTGTAATCGGTCCACATAGTAAAGCCCTTGCTAGTTCTTCAGCTCGGCGGCATCGGAGACGAATATGCTCGCGCGCTGCCGGAATATAGACAGCACGATAGCAAGCCCCAGCGCGACTTCCGCCGCCGCGACAGTGATGATGAATACCGTGAAGACTTGACCCGTCAGCAGGAATTGCACCGCCTGGTCCGCGCCCGTCTGCGGGTTCTGCGCGATGCTGGCGGGCACGATGTAGCGCGACATGGCGACCGCGCTGATGTTGACCGCGTTGAACATCAGCTCGAGCGACATAAGGACTGCGATGGCGTTCTGTTTCGTTATCGCGCCGTACAGGCCTATTGCGAAGATTATCGCCGCTACTATCAGGAAGTTCTCTAGGCTCAAGTATTTCGACCTTTCGGCTTCTACTTCTAGTCAGACTCTGAATTGCCGGCTGACTCGCGCTCGCGAATGAGCGCCAGCGCGCCAATGAGCGCCGCAAGCAGCACCACTGACGCTACCTCGAACGCAAGTACAAAGTCGCGCAGCAACAGTCGTCCTATCCAAGGGATGGTGTTGGAATAGACCTCCGTGATTTTCGCGGTGGTCTCTTCGGCGATAGCGCCACTGGCGATTGCCGATTCGAGCGTGTTCCAGTTGGTGCTTACCGCGACATATATCGCAACCGCCGCGAACAACGCCGAGAATATCGCCATCGGAAGCCGGAACTTGTTCGCCGGGCTGCCTTCTTCCACATCGCGCGTCATCAAGATGGCGAAGATTATCAGCACGGATATGGCGCCGACATACACCAGCACCTGCACGACCGCCAGGAACTCGGCGCGCAGCAGGACGAACATTCCCGCCACGCCGAGGAAGGATACTATCAGAAAGAGGGCTGCCCTGAACAGGTCTTTGAGTAGGACGACCGCCAGCGCCGCGATGATGCTGGAGACGGCGATAACCCAAAAAACTATGTCCGCAAGCAGGCTTGCCTCAGTGCCCTGACCCAACATCAGCGTTCAGTCCACCTTTCTTGCTGCTGCTCGACCGTCGGGCGTTCGTGCCGTCCGGCGTTCTGCCATTCGATCTCTTCGTGGCTATGCGGATGGTAGTCCTTGTCTTCTATCTGCGGGCGGAACCACAGACTTGGGCGCTTGGGCGACTCGTTGAGCATCTGCTTGTTGATTACCAGGTCGTGCCGGCGGTACTTGCCTTCCTCAAACCCGCTGCCCATGTGCAGTGCGTCATACGGACACGCCTCGACGCACAAGCCGCAGAACATGCAGCGCCCGATGTCAATGTCGAACACATCGATGAAGTACTTGTCGCCTTCCGGTATCTGCTGCTCGCTTGGATGCGTTACGATGCGGATGATGCCCAACGGGCAGTATTTGGCGCAGCTCGCGCATCCGGTGCAGCGCTGCTCGTACCAGCTAAACTCTTCGCCGCGAAAGCGACCGTGCTGCGGCATGCGGTCAGGCACGCTGACCATGCCGACAAGCGCCTTCACCGCCGTGCCGGGCTTCTTGACCGCGAATGAGAGAGCGTTCGTGTTCTGCATCTTCGCCAAGCCGATTAGCCCGATTTTCCTGTCCGGATACTGATTAAGCGTGAACATCCGTCCGGGCTTCACCAAGTTCTTCATGGTGATGCTCAAGCCCTTTAGCAGTCCTGTTCCATACATGGCTAGTCTGCCTCCGCGTACATGTTTGCAAGGGGTGAAGGCTTTGGCGCCGGGCGTTCCAGCTTCTTGCCGCCGAGCACATTGACCATAATCGCGATAGCGGCAAGAGTAATAGCCCAGTTGACAGCAGCCATTGTCCACATTCCGCGCGTGGTTATGTTCCCCTCGCCGTCTTGAAACAGCATCACCTCGATGGCGATGACGAAAATGTTCAAGATGGCGAGAGCGAACAAGCCCTTCCACGCAAAGCCCATAATCTGGTCGATGCGCAGCCTAGGCCAGGTGGCGCGAATCCAAAGCAGTCCGAACAGAACGAGCACGACCTTTATGATGAACCAGAGCTGCCCCGGTATCGGGTCGAAGCCGCGCGTGCCGCCCAAGAACAGCACCACGGCTATGATGCTCACGACTATGGGCGCCATGAATTCGGCGAGCTGGAAAATGGCGAATTTCATTCCGCTGTATTCGGTATGGTAACCGGATCCAAGTTCGGATTCTGCCTCTATTTGGTCGAAGGGCGTGCGGCTCATTTCAGCGGAAGCCGCCGCCATGAACACGAAAAAACCGAGCGGCTGAACCAGCAGAAAAGGCACGCTCTGCGCCTGCACAATTTCGTAGAGCGACATGGAATTGGCTATCAGCACAACGCCCACCAGTGCAAGCGCCATAGGCACTTCGTAACTGCACAGCATCGCTACGCCGCGCATCGAACCCAGCATGGCGTACTTGTTGCGGGAAGCAAAGCCGGCCGCCAAGACAGCGACCGTGTTTACGGAGGTGACGCCGATTAGGAATAGGACGCCTATATTGAGCTTGCCTAGAAAGGAGCTCTCGCCAAAGGGTATGATGGCGATTGTAAGTACAGTCGGCGCGAACAATGCGATAGGCGCGAGCGCGAACACAATCTTGTCCGCAGTCGAAGGAACGGTATCTTCCTTGACGATGAGCTTGATGACATCGGCGAATGGCTGCAGCAAGCCGAATGGGCCCCAGCGATTTGGACCGAGCCGCGCCTGAAACCTGCCAATCATGCGGCGCTCGAACCATGTGTAGAGCGCGGTCGCCATCACCATCGCGTTTATCACGATGAAGGCGAGCACCCCGCATGTCGCGGCGTACGCGAGCCAGCCCGGCAGGAACAGCGCGAATATGCCGTAAATGCCGTGGAAGCTCAGTATGCCCGTCTCAGAGAAGTCCATATTCCAGTCGCCTTTACCTATCTACCTCGCCCAGCACGATGTCGATTGAGCCGAAGATGATAATAAGGTCGCTCATCTTCCAGCCCAGCAACATTTCGCGCAATGGCGTGATATTTATAAAGGATGGCGCGCGTACATGGCAACGGTACGGCGAAATGCCCCCGTCGCTGACGAGATAGAAGCCCAGCTCGCCCTTCGGCGATTCGACCGCGGCATAAGCGTCACCCTCCGGCGGTCGTATGAAGAACGGCGTCTCCGCACGGATCGGACCATTCGGAGGAATCGCGTCGATACACTGCCGTATGATCCGGATGCTCTCCCGCATTTCCTGAATGCGCACGATGTAGCGGTCGAATGTATCGCCAAGTGCGCCGATAGGAATGTCGAAATCCAGCCTGTCGTATATCTCGTACGGGTCTGCCTTGCGCAAGTCCCATTCGACGCCTGCCGCTCGCAGCATTGGTCCGGAAATCGAGTAGTCCACCGCGTCCACATCGTTTAGCAAGCCGACTTCGCGTGTTCGCGTCAGAACGATTTCGTTGCCGGAAATGAGGCGTTCGAGTTCGTCGATGTATGTAGGCATATTGCCGATGAACTCTTCGAGCGCAGGCCAGAATTCAGGTGGCGTGTCTTGGAACACGCCACCGGGCCGCATGTAGCTCAGCGTGATGCGCGCGCCGCAGAGCATCTCGAACAGGTCGAGTATGCGCTCGCGCTCGCGGAAGCAATACATCAGCGGCGTGGCAAGCGCGCCGAGGTCGTTCAGCAGGAATCCTGTCGCCATCAGGTGGCTTGCGATGCGCTGCAACTCCGCGCTTATGACGCGGATGTACTGCGCGCGCTCAGGCACTTCAATACCCGCGAGCTTTTCTACCGCGCGTACATATGCCAGATTGTTGGACATGCTGGCGATATAATCCATGCGGTCGGTAAGTGTAACAATCTGCACATAGGTGCGCCCTTCCGCGAGCTTTTCCGAGCCGCGATGAAGGTAGCCGAGCACAGGTTCCACATCAACGATAACTTCGCCGTCGAAGGTGACGCGGAGTCTGAACACGCCGTGCGTGCTCGGATGTTGGGGCCCCAAATTAATGGTGACCGGCTCGGTCTTAACGGTCATGTGCTTGCTGTCTTTCTTAGGGTAATCGTTCTGCCCGTTTGGTATTGGCTGCTTGTCCTAAAGGGGCTTATGGGTCTTGCCCAAGGTAGTCTTTGCGCAGCGGATGCCCAGGAAAGCCCTCCCACAGTAGGATGCGCTTGAGGTTGGGATGCCCATCGAATCGTATGCCGAACAAGTCCCAGACTTCGCGTTCCTGAAAATCCGCGCCGCGCCAGATGCCGCAGACTGACGGAGCGCTCAGGTCGTCTCTGCCGTAGCAGTGCGCTTTCAGCACGACGCTTTGGTTGCGCGTCAACGATGTCAGGTGATAGACAAGCTCGAAGTATTCCACATAGTCAACGGCGGTTATCGAAGACAGGAAGGAAAACTCAAGCCCTTCCGTGTCCCGCAAGAATGCCGCGACATTGGCGATAGAGGCGAGTTCGATCCAGACATCGCCGCCGCTGGATCTGACGACAGCGCCCGGCAAGTCGGCGTTAATCCGCCTTGCTACATCCGCCCCGGCAAGAGTTCTGGTCATAGGCAGTATATTCTCACTTCTTGCGGGCGATGGAGTATCGCTTAATCTTCTCGTGCAGCTGCATAATGCCGTAGAGCAGCGCGTCCGGACGAGGTGGGCAGCCGGGCACATACACATCGACCGGGATGATGTGGTTAACGCCGGGCACTACGCTGTAGCTGCCGTAATATGGACCGCCGCTGGTCGCACACACGCCCATGGAGATGACCCACTTGGGTTCCGCCATCTGCTCATAAACGCGTTGAATTGCGGGCGCCATCTTCCAAGTGACCGTGCCTGCGATGATAATCAGGTCGGCTTGGCGCGGTGAGGGCCTAAACGCTTCCATGCCAAAGCGCGCGAGGTCGAAGCGGGACATCGCGCTCGCCATCATCTCGAAGGCACAGCATGCTAGTCCGAATGACAGTGGCCAAACGGCAGACTTTCTGCCCCAGTTCACCAGCGCATCCACCGATGTTACGGCGACATTGCGCTCCAAGTCGTCCGGCACTTCGATGACAGGCTCGGTCAGCATAGAGGTATGCGTAGCCTTGATGTGGTTGATGACCTCGCCTTCGTCTATGTCCACTTCCCAGCTCTGCTGGGCGAGCGGTATGACTAGGCCGGCGCTTGACTGCGTGCTGTTCTCGGTCATACTAACTCCATTCAAGCGAACCCTTGCGCCAAGCGTATAGCCAGCCGACGATGAGGATGGCGATGAAGACCATCATCTCCAGCAATATGAACACGCCGAATTCACGGCTCATGTAGCCGAAACTCGCCGCCCACGGAAAGAGGAATATGACCTCTACATCGAAGATCACGAACAGCAGCGCAAAGCCGTAAAACCGAAAGTTGAACTGGCTCCACCTGCCGGTCAGCGTCTCGAAGCCGCACTCGTAGATGCTCTCCTTGATGGCGCTGGGCATCTGCGGCCGAATCTTGAACAGCGAGAGCGCCCAAGACGCAAGCAGCATGCCTGCGGGGACGGCAACCGCGATCGCGGCGAATATGGCTATGTAACCGTATTGTCGGAAGTAATCGTCAAGCATTTCTTGGCAATGGCAATCCCTTTCTCGCGGTGAATATAGCATAGCGCGCGAGATGATTGCAAGCGAAATAGGGCAGAATGGGTGGCGCGAACTGTCGCTGCCACACCGCGCATTAACGCACTGTGAACGCGCCGCTTTCATTAGTTCCTCCCTTGCCTTCGTCCTGATTGGGGTATGTTAACGTTGAGATTGAATGGGCGGAACGCAAGGACGGTAGATGGGACTGGCCGGTCGCCCCTAGGGATAATGACATACCGGGTACGAAAGCAGATACTTGCCCTTGTCAGAGGAAGGTTAAGGTGGGAGTAGGCTAGGGTGTACGTGTTCTGCCATTTGCACAGCCCGATTCAGCCATGCGCGCACATTGACTAGAATCGGGCGCGGTGCTAACCTGACTCAGACTGGACGCACGCATTTGCCACATTGAACTACGTGAATTATCACGCAAGAAGTCGCCCGTGTTGTGGCGCGCCGAACGCCTGCAGACTATTCCCAGCAAAGTGCCTTATGAGCCAAGCCCAAGCCGCGAACATCGCCGAAAGACCGCGCCCTGAACTGCCGAGCATGTTCGCGGAATACCGCGCCGGAATAGGCGCCGCGCTGCGAGAGGCGCTGGACAAAGACCGCCCCGCCTTCGACCTGCTGCGCTACTACATGGGTTGGGTTGACCCGCAAGGCAATCCCGCCGCCGGTACGGAAGGCAAGTATGTGCGCCCGACGCTATGTCTGTTCTCGTGTGAATCGGTCGGCGGCTCTCGTGAGAACGCCATGCCCGCTGCCGCCGCGCTCGAACTCATCCACAACTTTTCTCTGATTCATGACGACATTCAGGACCGCGACGAGACGCGCCACCATCGCAAGACGCTGTGGGCAATTTGGGGCATACCGAAGGCTCTGGTGGCGGGCAATGTGCTGCGAATAGTCGCGGACAGCACGCTTGACGATCTGCAATCCGCAGGCGTGCCGCCGAGCCGAGTCATATCCGTGGTGAACCAGCTCACGAACGCGTACATTGAGATGATCGAAGGGCAATACCTCGACATCTATTTCGAGGGACGGAGCGAGATTAGCTTGAAGCAATACCTCCATATGATCGCGCGCAAGACCGGTGCGCTCATTCGCTGCGCCTTCACGATTGGCGCGGTGATAGGCTCGACTGACGCGGATAAAGATGCTGCGTCGTTCAAGGAAAGCGGTAGAGCGCTGGGTTTCATCTTCCAGGTGCGCGACGACATTCTCGGCATATGGGGCGATGAACGCAGCACCGGCAAGCCAGTAGGCGCGGACATCCGACGCAAGAAGAACTCTTTTCCCGCCGTTTACGCAATGTCTGCTGCGAAGGGCGCGGACAAGCGCCGCCTGCTCGACATATACCGCAAAGACGAACCGGATGACACGGATGTGGAGGACGTGCTGCATATCATGGACGGTCTAGGCGTACGAGAACACGCGCACATCCTAGCAGTCGATGAAGGTGAAGCGGCGATAGAAGCCCTAGCCGGTGTGGAAATGGACGCGCGCGCGCGGCAAGAGTACAAGAATCTGGTAGAGTTCCTGCTGTATCGTGAGCACTAATTCCATGCAGTTACCCATGCGCGCTTTCGCCGACGATGTGCGCCAAACTGTCGCGTTGCCCTGCTGCCGGATTGCGGATTTGCAAGACGGAGTGTGAAACTGACAGCGACTGATGGCTACCGAACTCGACCTAGCTTACGACCACTGCCAGCGCGTAGCCAAGCAAAACGCGCGCAGCTTTTACTACGCATCTCTTCCGCTGCCACGAGACAAGCGCCGCGCAATCTATGCCGTGTACGCCTACTGCCGCCTGTGCGACGACATCGCGGATGGGGACCTGCCTATCGATGAGAAGTATCGCGGCTTCGCGGAGGTGCGGCGCAATCTGCAATCGTCCACGACGACGGGCGAGGACGCGCAGATGTATCTCGCTTTACGGCACGCCGCGGAAACATTCGGCATACCGTATTCATACTTGGACGAGATTCTGCAGGGCGTCGAGATGGACATGGTGAAGACGCGGTTCGCCGACTTCGACGAACTGCGCGAATACTGCTACAAGGTTGCGTCGGTCGTGGGGCTGGTTTGCATCAGGATTTTTGGCTACACCGACGCGAATGCCGAAGAATACGCCGCTGATATGGGGCTTGCGCTGCAACTGACGAACATTCTGCGCGATGTGAAGGAAGATATAGAGCGCTGCCGAGTTTACATTCCGCAAGACGAAATGCGACGTTTTGGATACACCGAAGCCGAACTTGAACGCGGTGCGATGACTGACGGCTTTCGGGCATTGATGGCGCATCAGGCACAGCGCGCACAGGAATACTACGACCGCAGCCGCGCGCTGTTCCCGCTGATTGCTGCGGACGCCCGCGCCTGCCCGCAGCTGATGCACGCGACATACGGCGGCATACTAGAACGCATAGAGCAGTCGGGATACAATGTGTTCGAGCGGCGCATCGGATTGAGCAAGCCCGAAAAACTGATGCTGCTCGCACGGCTCGGATTGAGCGGCTTGCTGTCCGCGCTGTCGCTGCGACGCGCCAAGAGATGAAATGCCATTTATCCACGCTTGCCATCGGCCCTATTTATTCTGCAAATCTTGTGAGCGAGTAGAACCATGAAGTGCATAATCGACACAGACCCGGGCGCGGACGATGTTCTGGCGCTCATAATGGCGCTGAACAGCCCTGACCTCGACATATTGGCGTTGACGACGGTCGAGGGCAACGCCCGCTTGGAGCACACGACCGCGAACGCGCTGCGCCTGTTGGCGTACATGGGACACGGCGACATTCCGGTGTACGCAGGCTCATCGATGCCGCTCGTGGGCGAGTTTCATCATGCCTACGAAGTGCATGGCGACGAAGGCTTGACCGTGCGCCTGCCCGATACCGATAACACCCCGGCTGACGGCAACGCCGTGGACTACATCATCGAGACCGCGATGGCATCGCCCGGCGAGATAACGCTGTTCGCGCTTGGTCCGCTCACTAACGTGGCGCGCGCCCTGAGGCAAGAGCCGCGCCTGAAGGACGCCGTTAAGCGCGTGTACATTATGGGCGGGCAAGGCGACGGCTCCGGCAATGTTACGCCTTACGCCGAGTTCAACATCTGGGACGATCCGCACGCCGCGAATGTCGTATTCGGCTCCGGAGCGCCGGTGACGCTGCTCGGCTTAAACATATCTCGCCAAACATCGATCCCGCGCGACGACGAATCTTGGCAAAACGGCGACACACCGGGCGAACGACTAGCGGCGCAAGTGCTGGAAAAGTGGTTCGACCTAGACGAAGCCGAGCACCGCCAACGGTTCAGCATGCACGACCCGGTAACAATAATGGCGGCGCTGCGGCCGGACCTGATAGAGACGCGAGCGGCTGCCGTGAGCGTGGAGACGGAGGGTGAGCGTGTCGGGGAGGTTGCCGCAGACTATGAGAGGGGCGGGAGCGTGGACGTGGCGGTAGCCGTGCAGAGCGCCGAAGCGCTGGCGTTCATGCGAGGGCTGTTGTGGGGGTAGAGCGCGGGTTAGTCTTTCAGGATTTTGGCGACGATTAAGCCGATGAGGGCAATGATAATGCCGCTGCCCGCGCCCAGTATTGCGAAGAACAGCCTTTCGATGCGGTTGGTCAGTCGCGTTTCCACGGCGTTGATATCGGTCAGCCAGTCGGGGGCGGTGGCGTTTGAGTCGTGGGCGATCATTGTCCATACCGCCTGCCCGTAACCGACGGCTCGGCGGCTAGATTGCGTCGGATTGTGGCGATGTCCTCCGCATCTATGCCTAGGGCGGCGCACACCGCGGCGTCCAGGGCGCGGCGCGTATCGCAGGCGTTCATCTGTGGCAGGGGGAGCAGCGTCTTGTGGGCGTGGGCGTCATAAGCTGATACCAGCGTTTCTAGTGCGTCGTCATCCAACGTGGTGAAGTCAGGGACGACAATCTTGCGGAGGTCATCCATTGACAAGTTGGGATAGGTCGGCTTTCTGTTGGAACGGTCTCCCAATACCGCCAATATGCCTACCGACGAATTAAGGTATGTACAAAGTGCCCTTTCAATTTGGTCTTGCTTGCTGACATCATCCGCAGTAGACTTGCAAGGAACCCAAGCGGACCCCAGCGCTGGGGATTCCAATCGCACGGACATAACCCTAACTGTTGGCAGAAATATGCGTGTTGGCAACAACATCCTTCCGCGCTTCTTCCAAAGATTTCTCGCCTGCTTCTCTTTCCCACGCTTAGCTACTGCGTGTGTGTCAAACTGAGCAGACATTGATTGAGTGGCATCAGTGTTGTGGTCCCACAACGCAACCATGCCGTCCGCGCTGGGCATTTTCGAGCGGCTGAATGCGCCTCTTAATCCCCTACCGTCAGGTCCTATTTCAGCAACCTTGCTCAAGGGAATGCTGTCAAAAACTTCGCTGCGTCTTAACGCAGCGAAGTTTTTGACCAAGTATTCTGAAAGGAATTGCACTGCGCCCCAGTTTCCGTCGGCAATTTCTTGCGCTGATGCATACTGCACAGTGCCAGCGCCGGAACTTTGCAGCATACCACCCTCAATTGCCCGCGCAACCGCGATAGCTTCGGCGGGCGTAGAGGGATTGACTGCGAGATTTACAACGCGAGTTGGCGGCTTTTGCTTGGTGGCATCTTCCCGCAGTCGGCACACCAACAGTATCTCGCCGATGCTGGTGTTTTCCGAGAAGTAAATGCGTTGTGGGTCGTGCGATACGACCAGTGTGTCTATGTGGTAGTCCCTACCCAAGAACTTGCGTATGTCCAGAGATGACGCATTTGTAGCGGTAACCAGTGGTAGGATTGACGCTATAGTTCCATTTTCGCGCTTTCGCATGAAGTCCGCTAGAATGACGAAAGCGTTGCCGTTGCTGGAAAGATGAACAGGTTTGTTGGCGAACAATCTCTTTTCGCGCGCCTTAAGCTTCGCTTCGTCAGCACTGCTAAACTGGTCATGTCGTAGGCTGTCGCGGGTGAAGGGCGGGTTCATTATCACAATGTCGGACGGATCAGGCTGCGCCATTTCACTGCCGTCGTCAACCTGCGATACGGATTGCGCCATGCCGGGCCAGGGCATCATCATCGGTTGCGCATCAAGGAACTCCAGCGAACCGAGGTGCGCTTTGCCCGCGTCGTCCACGCCTAGGAATGCGCGTCCGATTTTCATGTTTTGAAAGCGCGTGGTGGGCGAGAGCAAGCCCAGCGTGGTTGCCGCCATGTGCGTTGCGGTGAGGTTGACATCGTAGCCCGCAAGAACATTCTCGATTAACGCCTGCCCCAATTCGGCGTCGTCTCTCGCGGCAGGCGCGAGTTCATGGATGCGCTCGGCAGCCGCCATCAGCAGCGTTCCCGTGCCGCAGGCGGGGTCGGTGATACGCAGCTTGGATATGGCGTCGATGTCGTTCCAGTCGCACATGTCGTTTGTGATGGCGAGAGACGCCAAGAGGGTCGCGGCGGCGGTCGTAGTGTAGAAAGAGCCGTCGTAGCGGGCGGTATCGAGAACGGTGTGGAAGATGCGACCGAGCAGGTCGTGGCGCAAGCCGGCGATGTCGCGGGTAAGAGCTAGCGCCGCTTCGCTAACTTCGCGTATCGCGGCGGTGAAAGCGGAGTCATGCGGACAGCCGTTGAGCGCGGTCTGCGCGGTTGAGAATATGGGCTTGTAGTCCACGGCAAGCCAGAGTTCCCATGCGTCGTAGAAAGCGCCAATCGGGTCCGCGTGCTTGACGCAGTGCTGCGCCATGGTGGGAGGCCATTCGCCATTGAAAGGCGTCCGCTCCGGTTGTCGGTTGTCGTACTTTGGCTTGAGTTCGGCGCGGTAGGCGTCCAGACGGGAGTGGAACATCACGGCGGTGGCTACAACCAGAAGCGCGCGCTTTGCGGCTCTGTCATATCGCGCATTGGGTGCGTTGCTCGCCTTGATTTTCCCACTACTCCGCACCCAGCCGGGTAGGTCAAGTGCCTCAGCAAGCATACGCATCTGGGTGTCGCTCAGCCGCCCAACCGCCCTGTCAAGGCTTGCGGACAAGCCCGCCGCCGCCAAATCGGGGTTGCCAAGCTGCATCGGCGCGAACTGTATGACCGACGCCAGTTCGCCAAGATTGGCTTCCGTCCACTTTACATCGTTATATGGAATCTGGCTTCCGGGCGCGCGGATGGTCCAGAGCATTCGACTGTCAGGTATCTGTTGCTTCTCGGAGATCCCGTCGGGGTAGCAGACGGCGATGGCGCAGTCGGCGTTTTTCTGCTTGAGCCGCTTGTCGGCGTCGCTGATAGCTTCGCGCTTTTTGGTAGTTGTCTGTCCCTGCTCGGCTTCAAATGCAATCTTGACGGGGCCGATACGAATTTCTATGTCGATGCGCTTGCGGTCTGCCTGCTTCCGCTCCTGCTTGGCGTCAAGTCCGTGCATGTCCCGCAGCAGTTCGGCAGTCCAGACATTCAGCGTATGTTCGTGTTCTGTCGTCATAGGGATACTAGAACCTCCGTTGCAAGTAAGGAACATTCGTTTGCTTGCAATTATACTACCATACTTGAAAATTGCTAATCGGCGTCTGTTGTTTAGAATGCTTAAATCATTGACCCCCACTTACATACTTTGTTATATTGCTCATGTAATTGTTGACCGATTTAATCAACAACACTTTGGGCAGCATATTGCAAAGGCATTCAGGCGACACATCCTAGCATTGCCAATAGCGTATATCAGCGCTCCGACAAGAAAATCTTGGCGCAGACATCAGCGACAGGGAGAGGCGATTACCATGACTACACAGCAGGTCATCTCGCGCGAGACTGGCGTGGAAGACCAGGCATATAAGTGGGGCTTTGAGTTCGATATAGAATCGGACATCGCGCCGCGCGGTCTGAGCGAAGACATCGTAAGGCTCATCTCGGCGAAGAAGGGCGAGCCGGACTGGATGCTCGAATGGCGGCTGAAGGCGTATCGCCACTGGCTTACGCTGGATAACGAAGAGCCGAAGTGGGCGAATGTCAGCTACCCGCCCATCGATTTCCAAGACATCATCTACTACGCAGCGCCGAAGTCCCAAGCGGACGCGCCGCAGAGCCTAGATGAGGTCGATCCGGAGATTCGCGAGGCGTTCGATAAGCTGGGCATCCCTCTCGAAGAGCAGAAGCGGCTCACGGGCGTCGCGGTGGATGCGGTGCTGGACAGCGCATCGGTGGCGACTACTTACCGCAAAATGCTCGAAGACGCGGGCGTGATTTTCTGCTCGGTCAGTGAAGCGGTCAAGACGCATCCTGAGATAGTGAAGAAGTATCTCGGCACGGTCGTACCGTACACCGACAACTTCTACGCCGCGCTTAATTCCGCCGTGTTCAGCGACGGTTCGTTCGTCTATGTGCCGCCGGGAGTGCGCTGTCCCATCGAGCTGATGACATATTTCCGCATCAACGAACTCGATACCGGACAGTTCGAGCGCACGCTTATCATCGCAGACAAGGGCGCGTATGTGAGCTACCTTGAAGGTTGCACCGCGCCGATGCGCAAGACTCACCAACTGCACGCAGCCGTCGTCGAGCTGGTAACGCTGGACGATGCGGAAATAAAGTACTCCACGCTGCAGAACTGGTATCCGGGCGACAAGGACGGCATCGGCGGCGTGTACAACTTCGTAACGAAGCGCGGCGCGGCGCGGGGCAAAAACTCCAAGATTTCGTGGACTCAGGTCGAGACCGGCTCTGCGATTACTTGGAAGTACCCGAGCGTGCTACTGCAGGGCGACAACTCGGTCGGCGAGTTTTACTCGGTGGCGCTTGTGAACAACTATCAGCAAGCGGACACCGGCACGAAGATGATCCACATCGGCAAGAACACGAAGAGCACGATAATCGCCAAGGGCATTTCGGCAGGGCAGGCGGAGAATACCTACCGCGGGCAGGTGAAGATAATGCCGTCTGCGTCCAACGCGCGCAACTTTACGCAGTGCGACTCGCTGCTCATCGGCGACCGGTGCGGCGCGCACACCGTGCCTTACATCGAGGTGCGCAACCCAACGGCACAGATGGGGCACGAGGCGACCACGAGCAAGGTGGACGACAACCAGCTCTTCTACCTTCAGCAGCGCGGCATCGGCTTGGAAGAGGCGAATTACATGATAATCAACGGCTTCTGCCGCGGCATCTTCAAGGAATTGCCATTCGAGTTCGCCGCAGAAGCCTCGCAGCTCCTGCGCGTGAACCTAGAAGGCACGGTGGGATAGCGCCGCGCCGCCGCAGCTATGTGAAGGCTAGGCAGTTCTACAGAACGCGAGACGGCAATCCATAGTTGAACTAGCACGAATTGGACGAACGGATTGAAAGAGGAAGAATCGGAAAGAAATGACAGACGCGATGAACGACAATGCGCCCCTTCTTGAGATACGCGACCTTCAGGTGTCCATCGAAGACACCGAGATATTGAAGGGCATAAGCCTCACCGTGAACATCGGAGAGGTGCATGCGATTATGGGGCCGAACGGCTCCGGCAAGAGCACGCTCACTAATGTGCTCGCGGGCAGGCCGGAATATTCCATAGACGGCGGTGAAGTGCTGTACAAGGGGCAAGACCTGTTGGAAATGGACCCTGAGACTCGGGCGCGTGAGGGCGTATTCCTCGCCTTTCAGTATCCGGTAGAGCTGCCGGGCGTGCGCTCGTGGCAGTTCCTGAAGTCGGCGGTTGATGCTATACGGCAGCACCGCGGTGAAAGGGAATTGCGAGTACGCGAATTCGACCGCCTGCTCGATGCCGCGATGGACACGGTCGAAATAGACGCCGACCTAGTGCGCCGCTCGGTGAATGAAGGCTTTTCCGGCGGCGAGAAGAAGCGCAACGAGATACTTCAACTTGCGCTACTTGAGCCGACGCTGGCGCTGCTCGACGAGACCGACTCCGGCCTTGACATCGACGCGCTGCGCATTGTGTCCGAAGGCGTGAACAAATTCAAGTCCGACGACCGTTCCATTGTGATGGTAACGCACTACCAGCGCATCCTAAACTACATCACGCCCGACTTCGTGCACGTGCTGCTAAATGGAAGCATAGCCCTGTCCGGCGGTCGTGAACTCGCGCTCGAGCTTGAAGATAAGGGCTACGAATGGTTGCGGGAAGAGGTGCCGGCGTAGAGTTCTAGTTATCAGTGGGCAGTCCTCATACTGAAAACTGACCAACAATTTATTTAATAAAAGAGTAGTAGGGGTTGGAGTGAAATCTTCTGATCTATTTGAAAGTGCCATTGAATGGTTGCAGCAGAATTATTCCAACTACCGATTCTATACGGAGCGCGATATAGTTTGGACTGTGCAAACGCATTTGAACTCCGAAATTACAAGGCATAATATGCCGCATCGTGTATTCAACGACTATACTTTGTTACAAAAACGGCGGGCAGATTTAGTTATCCTCAACAACAACATTGTTGAGATAGCCGCTGAGTTCAAATATGAGCCGTCTCATAACCGAAATGCGGATTTGTGTGGCGATATTCCCAAAGGTAAATTTCCGGTTGTCTCTTGGACAGAAGTGGAAAAAGACATTCATCGCGTAAAGGACTATGTTTCGTCAAAATATGCGAAAGTCGCCTACTCAATACTTATAGACGAGGGCAAGTGGTTCAGACGGAAGCCTGCTCCTGTCGGTAGCGAATGGATAGACTGGATGGAAAATATGTCTATCCTGTGGTCTAAGCAGCAAACATAGAGGACGATAGGATAACTTATGACAACTGAAACGCGAGAACAAGTTGATGCCGCTGAAGTGTACAGCCGCATTGGACGCCTTGAAGGTGAAGTCTCACAAATGAATGCAAGGCTTGACCGAATAGAAGCGGCGCAAAATCGAATTCTGTACTGGATTCTGGGAATCGGCGCAGCAGTTCTGGCATCGGTATGGGTTGGTAATCTGACAGGATAGACGCTACATATTAAACACGCTACTGAAGCCTGACCAACTGAACACTAATAACTGACGGAAACACATGACACAAACTCTCACACGGTACGAACAGTACACCACAGACTTCGATTCGCTGGGCGATGTTGAGCAGCCTGTCTGGCTGCGCGACATTCGCGCGGCGGCGTGGCAGCGCTTTCGCAATGTTGGGCTGCCGACGGCACGGCGCGGCAACGAGCCGTACAAGTACACGAACATAGCGCCCATCGCCGGCGCTGAACTTGCGCTCGCGGCGGATGGCGACTCCATATTCAGCGTTGGCGAACTCAACGCAGTCGCGCCACCGCAGGGCGATAGTCCGCGCGTTGTGTTTATCGACGGGCGATTTTCGCATACGCTTTCGTCTGCGCTGGACGGCGCGGACGGTGTGTCAATTTCCAGCCTCGCGGACGCAATCGCATCCGGCAGCGAAGTCGTTGAAGAGCATTTGGCACGATACGCAGACATCGAAGAAGACGGCTTTATCGCGCTGAACACGGCGTTCATCGACGACGGCGCGCTCATCGAGATTGTCAGCGATGCTTCCGTCGAATTGCCGATCCACCTCGTCTTCGTTACGACGGACGGCGCGCAGACGGTTTCGCATCCCAGAGTGCTATTTACTGCCGGTCGCGGCAGCAGCGCCGCCATCGTGGAAAGCTATATCGGCGTGCCGGGCAATCGCTGCCTGACGAACTCGGTGGCGGAATTCGTACTCGGCGACGATGCTACGCTTGAACACTACCGGCTGCTGATGGAAAGTGAGGACGCTTTTCATGTCGGCGTTGCGCGAGTGCAGCAGAGCGCGGACAGCACGTACAACTCGAAAGTGTTCGAGCGCCAAGTCGGGCTGGGCAGATTCGACTTGTACACGAACATCGACGGCGAAAATTCGTCATGCGACCTGCAAGGGCTATACTTCACGTCCGGCCGCCAGCACATGGACAACTATATCAACATCAACCACAACAAACCGCACTCCAGCAGCAACCTGTACTACAAGGGCATCTTGGACGGCAGGTCTCGCGCGGTGTTCGGCGGCACGGTGTATGTGCAGCGCGGCGCTATCAAAACCGAATCGCATCAGGAAGACAAAAACCTGGTACTTTCGCCGGACGCGGAGGTCGATAGCAAGCCTTCGTTGTATATCTGGGCGGACGATGTTAAGTGCGGACACGGCGCAACAGCAGGCAACATCGACAGGGACACGGTGTTCTATATGCGAAGCCGCGGCATCGATTTGGAAACTGCGAGCCGCCTGCTGATATTCGGCTTCGCCAGTGAAATCATCGACACGGTTGAGGACGACGACCTCAGGGACTTTCTTGAGAGGCTGTTCCTCGACTCTCTCCCCAGTTACAAGTTCGAATTTTAGGCAGACTCTAAGGCAGAATAATCAGGTAAATATGTACGATCTGGACGACCTATATCAAGAAGTAGTGATGGACCACAATCGCCGGCCGCGTAACTACCGCAAGCCGGAATGCACGAACCGGCAGGTCGAAGGGTTCAACCCGCTATGCGGCGACCAAATTACAGTTTATCTTTCTGTCCAAGACAACAAAATTGCGGATATTGGCTTTCAAGCTATCGGCTGCGCCATATCTAAGGCGTCGGCGTCGATGATGACGGAGAGCGTAAAAGGTCTATCATTGGAAGAAGCCGAAAAGGTGTTCGATGAATTCCGCAGCATGATAACGCAGGAAGACTTCGACCCCGATGTGCTCGGCGATGCGGAGCTGCTGCAAGGTGTCTCGCGCTTCCCCGCGCGGATAAAGTGTGCCACGCTGCCGTGGCATGCGTTCAATTCCGCGCTGGCAGACGATAACTCAAAGACGGTTACCATCGAATAGGCGTACCGGCGAGCGGGCGGCTAGGGGAGTTGCCTATGTATATCCCAATCAAGGTCGATTACGGCGTGCGTGCGCTGGTTGACTTGGCGCTGAACGGCGATGATAGACCCGTCCGCGCTAGTGAAATCGCCAAGCGCACGGCAATACCCGAACAATTTCTGGCGCAGGTGCTCTACTCGCTGAACAAGAGCGGCATCACGGGCAGCCATCGTGGACCGCGCGGCGGGCATTTCCTCGCTATGCAGCCTGCGGACATTCGCCTGAGCAGCGTGATGATGAGTCTTGGCGGCACTGAGTCGCCGGTCGCCTGCCTTTCGGACAGTTCGGCGTGCATTCACATCACCTGCTGCGCCCAGCGCGATGTCTGGCGCTCGGTAGCCGAGGCGGTGTACGACATTCTTGATTCCACGACTATCCAGGATCTGGTGAACAGCACGCTCATTCGACTGGAAAGCGAGAAGGGCATGCAGCCCATAGTGATGAAGACGGCGGTCTGACAATCGTCTTCGCGTATCAATTAGGTGTCAGGCAGGTATCAGCCAATCAATCAGGGAGGGTTAGAATGGCTTTTCAGAAAGTTGCAAGCGTGGGCGACATCCCCGCCGGGTCGCTCAAGGTGTACGAGGTCGGCGACAAGGCGGTAGCCGTGTGCAATGTCAGCGGCAATTACTACGCCATCGAGGATGTGTGCACACACGACTTCGCGTCCTTCGAACAGGGCGAACTGGACGGCTGTGAGATCGAGTGTCCTCGGCACGGCGCGCGCTTTGATGTGACCGACGGCTCTGCCACCGAGCTGCCGGCCGTGGTGCCGGTTGACACCTTTACGGTAAGGGTCGAAGGCGACGCCATCGAAGTTGACATTTAACTCCGTGGTCTAACCCAGTAATCGGCGCAAATGGCGCGGCAGGTAACATTATGCTAGATGTGAGGAAGATCCGAGAGGACTTTCCCGTTCTCTCTAAGAAGGTCTATGACGGCAGGCCGCTGATATGGCTTGACTCGGCAGCGACCTCCCAAAAGCCGCGCCAGGTCATCCAGGCGCTTGTTGACTACTACGAGGGCTACAACGCGAATGTGCATCGTGGCGTTCATGCGCTCAGCATGGAATCCACGGAGCGCTATGACGAGGCGCGTGCGAAGGTCGCAGCGCTCATAAACGCCGATAGCCCCGAGACCGTGATATGGACGCGCAACACCACCGAGTCCATCAATCTCGTGGCAAATAGCTGGGGCGAGGACAACATAAGGGCCAGCGACGACATCGTGGTAACCGCGCTCGAACATCACAGCAACCTCGTGCCGTGGCAGCAACTCGCACGCAAGAAGGACGCGAACCTGCGCATCCTGCCCATCACCGAAGAGCACACGCTCGACATGGACGCGGTTGACGACATCCTCAGCCCGCGCACCAGACTTTTGGCGATGGTGCACGAATCCAACGCTGTCGGTACCATCGTTCCGGTCAAGGAACTCGCCAAGAAGGCTCGCGCGGTTGGCGCTGCCGTGCTGGTGGACGGCGCGCAAAGCGTTCCGCACATGCCCGTAGATGTTCAGGACATAGACTGCGATTTTCTCGCGTTCTCCGGACACAAAATGCTGGGGCCAACCGGCATAGGAGGATTGTATGTGAAGCGCGAAGTGCTAGAGCGCATGAGTCCGTTCCTGACCGGCGGCGACATGGTGCTGGCGGTGTCCTATGAAGATGCGTCTTGGAACGAATTGCCGATGCGCTTTGAGGCAGGCACGCCGAACATCTCAGGCGTAGTCGGTCTGGGCGCGGCTGTGGACTATCTGCAAAATCTGGGCATGGAAAATGTCCGCGAGCACGAGATACAGCTGACGAAGTACGCTCTCGATTCGTTCAAGCAGTTTGAAGAAGAGTTGGACGTGTACGGGCCCAAAGACCCCAGTAAGCGCGGCGCTATCGTATCGTTCCATCATCCGGATGTGCACCCACACGACCTAGGCACACTGCTGGACAGGCGCGGCATCGCCATACGCACAGGGCATCACTGCTCTATGCCGATGGTGCGCAGCCTGGGCGTGCCCGCTACGGCTAGGGCGAGCATGTACTTGTACAACACGGAAGAGGAAGTGGACGAGCTTGTAGATGCGCTGCGCGAGGCGTTGAGGTATTTCGGCAATGGCGCTGGGTAGGATTGACGACCTATACCGGGACGCGATACTCGACCACCGGCGCAATCCGCGAAATCACGAACCTCTCAGTGCGCCCGACATTGTGGGTGAGGCGATAAATCCCTTCTGCGGCGACGAAATCCACCTGCAAATGAACATAGACGCGAACCGGCGCGTCAGCGACATTGGTTTGCAGGCTGAAGGTTGCTCTATAATCATAGCCGCCGGTTCGATGTTGGCTGAGGCGGTGCAGGGCAAGGACTTCGACGAAATTGATACCCTTGTCGCGCTGTACCGCAAGATGATGCAGGGAGACACGGAAGCCGAAGAAGCGCTCTTCCACGAGGGCGATCTCGCTAATCTCGCCGGCGTCCGCGATTACCCTATACGGATAAAGTGCGCGCTGCTGCCATTGTCCGCGCTGACGCAGGCAATGCAAAGCTACAGGTCGTCAGTCAGCATTAACGGGTAACGTTAGCGGGTTCGCGGCTACAGAAGCCTTGCGGTCTGCGTCAGGTCGGCTTGAAGATGCCCGTTGCTGCTCGGAGCATTGATTAGCCGGTTAAGCTCCGCATCCGACAGGGTTACCGCACTCTTACTCTCGTCCTTCGGAATCGTCTCTTTCTGTGGTTTGCTGCCTACACCCGTGCCAATTAGGGTGATGCCCACGCGCCTCTTCATCTGCCTTTCTTGCACTACGCCGAAGATGACATTGGCGTCGGACTTCGCTGCCTTGCGGATAATCTCCGCTACTTCGTGTACCTGCCCAAGCGTCAGATCCTTGCCGCCGGTTACATTGAACAGGATGCCGGTTGCGCCTTCCAGCGGCGCGTTGAAAAGCGGATTCGCCAGCGCAGAGCGTGCCGCTTCTATCGCCGCCCACTTGCCCTTGCCCTCGCCGTATGCCATGAATGCAGGGCCCCCGTTTGCCATCACAGATCGAACATCGGCGAAATCGACATTTATCATCCCGGATACGGTGACGATATCCGAAATGCCCTTGACGCCTTGCCGCAGCACATCGTCCGCCGCCTCGAATGCGCGCTCAAGCGTTACATTGCCTTTGAGCGACGGTAATAGCCGGTCGTTCTCCACGATTATCAGCGTATCGACCTTCTGCCTCAGGCTGCGAATACCTTGCTCCGCAACTTCGCGCCGACGCGTGCCTTCGAATGAGAACGGCAGTGTAACCACACCAACCGTGAGCGCGCCTTTCTTACGTGCGATGTCCGCGACGGTTGCGGACGCGCCGGTACCAGTGCCACCGCCCATGCCGGCGGTTACGAACACCATGTCCGATCCATCGAGCAGTTCGGCAATGTCTGCTTGGCTTTCCCGCACCGCCTTGCGTCCCACTTCGGGGCGACCGCCGGATCCCATGCCATTCACGGTCTCAGGCCCTAACGCGTAGGACAGGATGTGTGGCATAGTGTCTAGCGCCTGTATGTCGGTGTTCAGAACGAGAGTGTCAACCTGTGTTAGTCCTGTCCTGACCATACGCGAGACGGCATTGCCGCCTGCGCCGCCGACGCCGACAACCTTGACGTTGATGCCTGTTGTGAGCTGCTGCATGTCAGGCATGTTCTTCGGAGCGCTGCCGAATGCCAATGCCTTAATGATGTCGTTGAACATAGGGTTACCTCGATCTGTTCTGGTGGATGTGCTGGTGCCCGTTTTGGTGAAATAGCGGGTAGAGCAGCCCGAAGCTATCGTCTGCTGCCCGGCATTATGTGGGTGTGCCGCAACTATGCGAATATACAGTCAGCCGTGCTTAGGCGGCTTGCGGGACTGTCAGGAAGTGATAAGGGATGTTCCACACCCCTGACTTGCCCATGTCCACTACTGCCTTGCGCCGCAGCGCCTCGGTTACGATGCCGCTGCTGCCGTGTCTCGGACCGCCGTGGATGCTGCCCATATATACCACCTGCTGCCCAACGTGTACGCTGCAGCAAGTGGCAGATTTCGGAGTGGGCTTGTGAGCAATGTCCGGCTGAAAGCCGGGAAGTCGGAACTGATGAATGGTGGCGGTGTGGGTGTTGTTCGTCATGGTCATCCTCCATGTTCTGTAATAGAACATACTTCTTGGCGAACATTTTAGAACAGTACGAGCGTTCTTGTCAATACCTTTGTTCGTGTTCTGCCGAAATTGCCGAAATTGCAGACTGTGCGCTTACTACGGCGGAGTTTGAGGGTCCTCATCTTTTTTCTGCCCCTTTTCCGTCAGAAGGGAAGGGAAGGGATACTTTGCGTGGCGGCAATCAAGTCGCAGCGGCTCGCAACTCCATGTACTACTAGGACTATTGGGGAAGGACGTATCGAACGGCCCATCGCTTTGTCTTGAATTGCCATTAGTGGTAGAATCTTGCTCAAGCAATTACGCATCCAAGTCTATGGCTGGCACTCGTCCTAGCACGGCTAGAACGCGCCGCCTTAGCGCTGATTCCAAGAGAGGTTGAGTTATGAGACTTGAAGGCAAGGTGGCTCTGATAAGCGGTGGGGCGCGTGGACAGGGCGCGACCGAGGCGAAGCTTTTCGCGCAGGAAGGCGCCGCGGTCGTCATCGCGGACATCCTGCACGACGAGGGCAAGCAGGTCGAAGCCGAAATCAACGAAGCGGGCGGCAGGGCGCTGTTCGTGCCTCTCGATGTAACCAGCGCCGACGAATGGCAGTCCGCCGTAGCGAAGACTGTCGAGACATTCGGCAAACTGGATATTCTCGTGAACAATGCCGCGATTTACAGCCGCGTGCCAATCGAACACGCCTCTGAAGAGGAGTGGGACAGCATCATCGACATTAACCTTAAGGGCGTGTTTCTCGGCACGAAGCACTCAATTGCGGCGATGCGCGAATCGGGTGGCGGCTCCATAATCAACATATCGTCCACTGCCGGCCTCGTTGGCAGCCCGCGCGGCGGCGCATATACGGCATCGAAGGGCGGCGTTCGGCTGTTCACCAAGAACACTGCGATTCAGCTCGCGCCGGACGGCATTCGCGCCAATTCGATCCACCCGGGCCCCATAGATACTGAGATGATCGCGGACAACATCGGCACGCCTGAAGGACTTGCGGCGTCCGTGGGACGCGTGCCGCTCGGCAGGGTCGGCACGGTGGACGATGTTGCCTATGGCGCGCTTTTCCTTGCATCGGACGAGGCGTCGTTCATGACCGGCTCGGAGCTGGTGATAGACGGCGGCATAACTGCGCAGTAGCGACAAATGTCGGACATTGCGAACGAGGCGATTCAAGCGATTTAGGCGAACTTGGTGCAGGATTTCACGGCGCAAATCGACTTGGAAGTGAACGGCGATGTTCGCGCCGTAGAGGTGCGCCATCACTGGACGCTGCTCCGCGTGCTGCGCGAGTCGCTGGCGCTGATCGGCGCAAAACGCGGCTGCGACAGAGGCGAATGCGGCGCCTGCACCGTGCTGCTAGACGGCAGTGCCGTGTACGCCTGCCAGATGCTCGCGCTGCAAGCCGCCGGCAAGAGCATCACCACCATAGAGGCACTCGGCGACAGCGACAATCTGCACCCGATACAACAAGCTTTCCTTGATAACGACGGCGGGCAGTGCGGATACTGCACGCCGGGCTTCCTGATTAGCGCGAAGGCATTGCTCGACCATACACCCAACCCGACCGACGACGAAATCCGGCAGGCGCTGTCCGGCAATTTGTGCAGGTGCAACGCCTACGGGCGCATCATCGAGTCCGTCAAGCAGGCGGCGGCGCAGCAATGAAGGCGAACTCGGTAATAGGCAATTCGGTTGCGCGCCGCGACCTGCCGCAGAAGCTGACGGGTCAGGCACAATATACAAGTGATGTACAGCTGCCAGGCATGCTGTACGGCAAGATTGTCCGCAGTCCGTATCCGCACGCGCGCATCGTATCCGTTGACACCGCGCAGGCTGAGCAACTGCCCGGCGTGCGCGCCATAATTACGCCCTTCGATGTGCCACCCGGCAGGCTTGCGCCCGATGTGGCGATTCTCGACAGCGAAGTTCGCTATGTTGGCGATGAAGTTGCCGCCGTCGCTGCCGACGACGAAGACTTGGCGGAATACGCCGCAAGCCTAATTGATGTGCATTACGAACCGCTGCCATTCGTTACGGCTGCACGAGAAGCGTTGGAATCTGACGATGCCCGCGTTCACGCCGATGGCAATCTGCTGGGCGGCGAGCCTTTAACGCTCACACGCGGCGATGTTAACGAAGGCTTTGAGCAAGCTGATCGCGTGTTCAGCATGAGTTTCAGCACGCCCGCGCACTCGCCCGCTCCGCTTGAACCACGAGCTGCCGTAGCGATATGGGAAGACGACAACCTGACCGTGTGGAAGACATCGCGCGGGGTGCACGCGGACAGGATGAGCCTCGCATCCGCGCTAGGCGTGCGACGCGAGCAGGTGCGTGTGATAGGCGCGACTCTCGGTGCGGGATACGGTGGCAAGGACGAATCGCGTCTGTCCGTCATTGCCGCCGAACTGGCGCGCAGGGCGGGCAAGCCCGTGAAAGTTGAAGCGACCCGTGAGGAAGAGTTCGTCGCGGGCAGAAAGCGCCATTCCACAGAAACGACGGTGAAAGTCGGCGTGCAAAGCGACGGCACAGTAACCGCGATTCACGCCACTACACTGATGGACACGGGCGCGTATTTGGCATCGGGACCCGGCGTTGTGCGGCGCGCTGGTCAGGCGGCGCTCTACCTGTATCGCTGTGCGAATGTGCGTTACGACGGCTACCTTGTCTATACGAACCAGCCGTCGGCGGCGTCTTATCGCGCGCTTGGCGCTCCGCAAGGGCACTTCGCGCTCGAAGTTACGATGAACCACATCGCGGACGAACTCGGCATCGACCAGTTGGACTTTCGGCTGCGAAATCATGTGGGCATCGAAGGACAGGCGGGCGAGCGAATAACGCCCGCGAACGAGATAATCGACACGCAGCCCGTCGAAGGCGGCATACCGTTCTCCTCGAATGGCTTGCGGGAATGCTTAGAACGCGGCGCGGAGGCATTCGGCTGGCAGAACAGGGACGCTGCGACTTCGACGTCCGAGGATCATCTGAAGACGGGCAGGGGCATGAGCATGCTCATATATCGAGGCGGACCGGGCGGCAGGTCGGCGGCGAAAGTCAGCCTGAACGACGATGGCAGTGTGCAGGTCATCGCCGGTCTCATGGACGTGGGCGAGGGCAGCACGACGGTCATCGCACAGATTGTCGCGGAGGCGATCGGCGTACCATACGACAGCGTGCACGTCACCTTCGGCGACACCGCGGACACGCCTGAAGCGCCCATCACAGCAGGCTCAACCGCGACATTCTCCACCGGCACAGCGGTAAAACAGGCAGCCGAAGAGTTGAAGGTACAGGTGCTTGAAATCGCGGCTGCGCACCTAAACGGAGATACCGGCAGTCTCGATATTGTGGATGGACAGATAGTCAGTGCAAGCGGCGATAAGAGACTTACACTTGCAGACATTGCATCGCGGACGGATGGAGAGACGCTCGAAGCGGCGGCATCGGTGATGCCGGGTAGCACGGACTACATCGTGAACACATTCGGCGCGCACTTCGCGGAAGTTGAAGTGGACACGGAAACGGGCAATGTGCGCGTACTGCGTTATGTGGCGGCGCATGATTCCGGACGCATCCTCAACCCGCGTCTCGCCACGAATCAGGTCGAGGGCGGCGTATCGCAGATGCTGGGTTTCACGCTGTCTGAGGAGATGCTGACCGACCCGCAATCCGGCGCGACGCTGAATGCGAGCTTCTTGGAGCATAAGAGCCCGACAATTCGCGAGTACCCGCCGGTCGAGGTAATTTTTGCCGATGTGGTCGATCCGATAGGACCGTACGGAGCAAAGGCATTAGGCGAGCCGCCGAGTGTTGGAGTCGCGCCTGCCGTCATCAACGCGATTTACGACGCCGTTGGCGTGCGAATTACCGACCTGCCAGCCACGCCCGATAAGATTCTGAACGCGCTGAACGCACTAGACGAACAAGGCGAGGAATAGCGGCAATGTACGGCTTCGAGTTCGTGAACGCGCAGAGCGTGGATGATGCCGGCAGACGTCTGGCAGAAAATGGCACAGTCGCCAATATCATCGCGGGCGGCACCGACCTGCTGGGCGAACTAAAGCAAGGCACGCTGAGTCCGCAAAGGCTCGTGAGCCTGCAAGGCTTGGACGACCTTCGCGGCATCGTAGTCGATGGTCAACGCGCGAAGATTGGGGCGATGACGACTATCGCCGATATTGCGGCGCATCCCGTCATACGCTCGCATTACAGCGCGCTCGCGCAGGCCTGCGACTCCGTGGCGACACCGCAAATTCGCAATGTCGGCACGCTTGGTGGCAATCTCTGCCAGCGACCGCGCTGCTGGTACTATCGCAGTCCGCTGTTCGACTGTCGCAAGAAAGGCGGCGTAGAATGCTTTGCGATTGACGGCGCGAACAAGTTCCACGCGATATTCGACAATGCCGCCTGTCCCATCGTGCATCCATCCGACACCGCCGTCGCGCTATCAGCGCTGGACGCGAGCGTTATGATTGCGTCGCCAAACGAAATTCGCTCTTTGCCTATGCAAAGCTTCTTCTCGTCCTCAAGCGCTGATGTAACTACGGAGAATATTCTCGGCGCGGGCGAAATACTCTCGCAAATCATCATTCCCACACCATCTCCCAACAGCCGCAACATATTCCTGAAGGCGAAGGAACGGCAGGCGATGGACTTCGCCCTGGCAAGCGTCGGGCTGTCGTTGGATGTAGTGGACGATGTGGTAGCGAGCGCTCGCATTGCGCTTGGCGGCGTCGCACCCGTGCCCTACAAGGCTACCAATGCTGAGCAAGCGATCGTCGGAAAGCCCGTTAGCAACATCGATGCCGGTGCAATCGGACAGGCAGCGGTGCGAGGCGCGGCACCGTTATCCGACAACGGCTACAAGGTGCGCTTGGCGTCCGGCTTAGTCGCGCGCGCCGTGAGAACTTTGCTTCAAGACGACCGGGACGCATTGCAGTGAGCCTAACTAGCCGCCGCCCGCCGAACCTATTAGCGAACTTCGATTCAGCTATCGGCAACCTGAATGCCGACAGTCTGGCTCTGGTATTGGACTTCGACGGTACGCTGTCCGAGTTCGTGCCGGTGCTCGAGAACGCCGTCATACATCCCGATGTTGTGCCACCTCTTCGACGGCTCACGGATCGGCTGGCGCTCGTGGGCGTGATGTCCGGACGGGCGGCGCGCGATGTGGAGCGGCGCGTCGGGATAGCGGGCATCGTGTACATCGGCAATCATGGCGTGGAGCGGATTGTGGATGGGACGCTGAGCGCGTCGGAGGGCTCGGAAGAAGCCGAGCACTACCTGCAAGGCATGCTCGAAAGCCTGGCGGACGCGGCGGACGACCCCGGGCTGGTTCTGGAAAATAAGAGGTACAGCGCTTCCTTGCACTATCGCCGTGCGATGGACGAAGCCGGAGTCGTGGAGCGTTTGCGTGCGGCGGTGGAGTCTATGCCCGACATGGGTGGCTTTGAACTGTCCTGGGGCAACAAGATACTGGAAATCCGCGCGCGCAACGGCGTGAACAAAGGGGTTGCCCTAGACTGGCTGATAGAGAAGTGGGGTCCGAACAGTGTTGTATTTCTCGGAGACGACACGACAGACGCCGACGCCCTGCAAGCGTTGCAACAGCGCAAGGCTTCCGGCGCGATAGACGGCACCGGAATCGCGGTCATTCAGGACGGCACGCCCGCTTCAGTGTTTGACAGCGCCGATTATAGCCTTAACGGTGTGCCGGAGGTTGTGCTGTTCCTTAGCCGTTTGCAGCAAGCGCTTATTGGGTGATGTGCGCGAATTGGCGAAATCACTGCAGCACGAATCGCCAAGAGTGTGTGCCATAAACGCGCCATCGGGTTGACGGGCGAGCGCAGATATAGCCTACCCGGTCTCGATAACATTCCACCACAAAATCCTGTCCATCCGTTAATTCGACCCGCAAGAGTCAGCGTCCCCGCCGCAGCGCGCGACCGGGCAGCGCGCCGCTGTTCTCGCCATCTTCGATGACCACTTCGCCGTTGACTATCACCCAGTCGATGCCGACCGGATAGTGGTGCGGGTCTTCGCGTGTGGCGTGCGTTTTGACCGTCGCCGGGTCGAAGATGACGATGTCTGCCTTGAAGCCGTCGCGCAGGATACCCCTGTCCGGCAGGCCGAGCCGTTGCGCCGGGAACGATGTCATTTTGCGGATAGCCTCAGGCAGACGTAGGTGCTTCTCCGCGCGCACGAACTCCGCCAGCACAATGGGGAAACAGCCGTATGTGCGCGGATTCGGGTATTCGCCGAACAGTATCGCGTCCGATGCGATCATCCCGGCCGGATGCGACACGAAGGCGTGCAAAGTCTGCGGGTTTGTGCCAAGCCCAACCGTAGATATGCCCAAGTTCTCTTCCAGCAGCAGGTCGAATAG
Source organism: Chloroflexota bacterium (assembly GCA_009840355.1). NCBI lineage: Bacteria > Bacillati > Chloroflexota > Chloroflexota bacterium. Next base: position 21,672 of record VXNZ01000034.1, on the reverse strand, counting down.
CGCGTCCGCCGGCTCCTGCCCGCGCATCTCGGCTATGTCGGTGATGAGCCTTCCTTCGTACTGCTTGTTCTGTGGCTGCGTGAAGTTCGTGAGCCAGTTATCGCGCAGCCTTTCCCGCGACACTTCGACTGCCATTCGCGCGCGGTCGTGCGGATCTCGCAGCGCCGCCATCAGCCGCTCCGGTCCGCCGTCCTTCGCCCAGTGCGGCAGCCCTATTGTGATGGTCGTGCCTGAGTACGGGTATGTATAGCAGTCGAACGTTACATCCATGCCCTCGTCGCGGGCGTCTTCCACCAGCCCGAGATAATCAAGGTGGCTGCCTACGCCCTGTTCGCTCTGCCGGTAGTGTGTCAGGTGGATGGGAATGCCGGATCGCCGCCCAATTTCGAGCGCCTCTTCCCACGGCGCGAGCAACCCTTGCGCTCGCAGACTGGCGCGAGTGTGCGTATGGTAATGGCCGCCCAGACTTGCCGCCGTTTCGGACAATTCCACAAGTTCGTCTGTCGATGCGTATGCGCCGGGCGGGTAATCGAGGCCGGTGGAAAGACCCCACGCGCCCTCTTCCATCGCCTCGCGCACGACCGCCTTCATGTCCGCCATCTCGTCAGCCGTCGCGGGTCTGTCGTTCCAGCCGACCGACCATATCCGCACCGGCGAGTTGCCGAGAATGTACGCGACATTGATGGCGACGGTATTGTCGAACTTGCCCAGATAGTCCGCGACCGACAGCCAATCGGCGGGCATCGGCGGGTAGCCGTTCAGCCCGGAGTCCAGCCAGATGTAACGGTGAAGCTCGTCCTGCGTCTTGAACGGCGCGTGCGATATGCCGTCAATTCCCATGAGTTCGGTTGTTACGCCCTGCCTCACCTTCGGATCGTGGTGCGGCTCGCCCAGTATCGTCAAGCCCGCATGCGAGTGCAGGTCGATGAAGCCGGGGCAGACCACATACCCCGTAGCGTCAATTACCCTCGCTGCCTCGACGTGCGATACATCGCCCCTATGAATGGACACCGTATCGCCCTGCACACCGACAGCGGCGTAGTACCCCGCGCTGCCCGTGCCGTCCACAACTTGCCCGTTTGTAATCAGAATGTCCAGCATAATCGTCTCCAATGCTCTGAGAGATTTTCTATGATGTGAAATGGTAGCAGACTATGCAGCGTGTCCGCCCGAAGTCCGAAGTCCAACTCGCGGCGGCTTAAAGACGCTAGGAGTGACCAGTAGTTCGCCTCTACGCATACCGGCAAGTGTTGAAATGAGTGAAATTGAATCCCTTGTGCGGGAAGATTAGATTCTATAATGGATTCTACGGATGATAACAGGCTTATTGTAAAATCGGCGATTCTACACATCCGCCTGCTACAATAGGCGCGTCTTAAGGCAACGGCAACAAGCGCAAACAATGCAGTCGCCAATCGGAGAACTAAACCGTACTGAACTCACCGGACGGAGAACAGCAATGAAAGTAATTGATGTAAGAATCGAAGTTGTGCGACGCACGCTGCCCGATACAGGGCTGGACTCCGACTTGGGGCGCTTTCGCGGCGAAGTGGAGCAGGGCGTACTGCGTATCTTGACGGATGAAGGCGTGGAAGGCAACTGCTTCGTCGGCGATTTCAGAGGCGGCGGGCATGGGCAGTTCGGCGCAATTCTCAATGTGCTCAAGCCCGAAATCGTCGGGCAGGACGCGTTCGGCAGAGAGCGCCTGTGGAATCGACTGCCGATTCTGAGCGGACGGCGCGGGTTGAACATGAACGCCTGGGCGCCGGTGGACGTGGCGCTTTGGGACATCGCGGGCAAAGCGACTGGCGTGCCTGTGTACAAGTTGCTCGGCGCAAGCCGCGACGAGACCGAATTCTATGCCACATACCCACCGCGCCACGAGACGCCGGAAGGCTATTTCGACGAAGCGCGGCAGCTGCGAGATGCCGGCTTTCGCGCGTACAAGATTCACCCGGGCGTGATGAGTACATCTGACACCATCGAGATGATGGCGGGTGTCCGCGACATTGTAGGCGACGATATGGAGCTGATGCTCGACCCGAATAACGGCTACGACTTTCGCAAGGCATTAGCGATTGGCAGCGCGGCGGACGAACTAGGATTCTACTGGTTCGAAGACCCAATACCCGCGCACGAATACGACAACATCGCCGAGCTGAGCCGCCGCCTCGTAACGCCAATCTGCATGAGCGACAAGCCGGAGAACCAGTTCCAGACCAGCTACCACTACATCCGTCTGAAGGCGCTGCGCCTAGTGCGCGGTACCGCGAGAAAATTGGGTATTACGGGCTTGAAGAAGCTATGCTCAATGGCAGAAGGCTTTGGCATGAACTGCGAGATAGGCACGGCAGGCAACTCGCTGCTCAACATCGCAAACCTGCATGTAATCTGGTCAGTGCAGAACTGCGCCTACTACGAATACTGGCTGCCAACCGAAGCACACCAGTTCGGATTAATCAAAGACATAGTCCCAAATGATAGGGCAGTAATCGAAGCGCCAACCGCGCCGGGGCTGGGGTATGAGCTGGATTGGGATTGGATTGAGGCGCATAAGGTTGCTACGCTGGATTGATTCGGCGCTCGTGCTGATTACAAGGCAAGCCGGAAAACCATCGTATTTCCTCACCACCGACTAGCGGAAATACCGACCAACCGACGAACCAGACGCCAGTCTGACGAAATTGACCTGTATTCTGGCACCGCTCATGTTACAATTTGCGGCATCTTTGGACTGGCGGGTAGGCGTGCCTTGCGCGACGGCTGCCAGCACACGCAAGAATTAAGTGAAACGGGAACGCAACGATGCCGAGCGCACTAGACGGAATTACAGTGCTTGACCTGACGAGGCAGAGGCCGGGCAGTTTAGCCGGCATGTTTCTATGCGACAACGGCGCGCGCGTAATCCGTCTCGAACTTCCGGACGATGACAACGACCGCGCGCAGCCAATCTATATGGTCTGGGATCGCGGCAAGGAAAGCGTCTCGCTGGATATTTCCGCGCATCCCGATGTCTTCCACAAATTGGCGTCTCAAGTCGATGTGCTGCTTGAAGACTTCGAGCCGCACTCGCCGCATCAGACGCTTGTTGACTACGGCGAACTGCGCCGTATCAACCCGCGTCTTGTGCACTGCTCCATCACCGCTTACGGCAAGCAAGGACCCATGCGCGACGAACCCGGCGACGAGCATCTGGTAATGGCGCGCATGGGCATTCTGGCGTCGCAGCCCGGCTTTCGCCAAGGTCCTGTGCATGTGGTGCATCCGGTCGTAAACCTTGGGACAGCAGTTCTCGCCGCGCAGGGCATTACCGCTTCGCTGTACGCGCGCGAGAAGACAGGATTCGGGCGCAAGGTGGACACGTCCGTTATGGCAGGCGCGATGATGTTTGCGCCGAAAGTCATCGGCGAGCGCTTAGAACAGCGACCATTCCAACTCACGACGGCGGGCGGCGGTCCGTTCTACAGCGTGTTTGAGTGCGCGGACGGCAATTGGATTCAGATTGGCTGCATTCACGGCGGGTTCGTGGACATCGCCGCAACGGTCATGGGCATCGCCGAGCTGCTCGCCAATCCGCGATACGGCGATGGCAGACGTCCTGAAAGCGAAGAGGCGCGCGCCGAGCTGTTCGACATCGTGGCGGGCGTGCTCAAGACCAAGCCCTGCGCCGAGTGGGAGCGTATCTTTGAGGACGCCGATGTGCCGTATGCGCGCGCCAGCACCACGCCCGATTCGATGGACAACCCGCAGGTCATCGCCAATGACATGCTGCTAGACATGCACGACCCAATCGTCGGCGATGTCAGGCAGATGGGCAGTCCTATCAAGTTCACGCACACGCCGGGCGTGGTTCGCGCGCCGCGTCCCACACGCGGTCAGCACACCAACAGCGTTCTCGCCGAATTCGCCGGTGTCGAATTGCCTGAACCGACTGATGTTCAGCCGCGAGATGACGCACCGCCGCTCGAAGGCGTTCGCGTTATGGAGATGACCAATGTCATAGCCGGACCGGCTGCAGGTAAATGCCTTGGCGATCTTGGCGCGGATGTCATCAAGTTCGAGCCGCCCTACGGCGATATTTCCCGACCGGCGGGAGCGCAGTATTTCCTGTACCTGAACTCTAATAAGCGCTCAGTCGCGGCAAATACTAAGACGGCTGAAGGGCAGGCGGTCGCGCAGAAACTCGCCGCCGATGCTGACATTATGCTTGCGAATATGCGGCCAGGCGCCACCGACCGTATGGGACTATCCGCCGAAGACCTACAGCGGGTCAATCCCGCGCTCATTCAGGCGCATACGACCGCATTTGGCTGGGATGGACCGTATGCCCATCGCCCCGGCGTTGACCCCCTGGCGCAGGCGTGGATGGGATTGCAGTTCGCGCAGGGCGGACGCGGCAACCCCCCGGTGTTCCTCGCGCAGCTTGCGCCGACAGACTTCTCATCCGGCGGCATGGTCGCACTTGGAGCGATAATGGCGCTGTACGCGCGCGAACGAACTGGTGTCGCGCAAAAGGTGGATTGCAACCTGCTAAACGCCGGCGCAACCCTGCGCGAAGACGACTTCCTGCGCTATGAAGGCAAGACATCGCCGCCAATCGCAGACGGCGGACAGTACGGGCTGAATGCGCTGCACAGGCTCTTCGAGACCAAGCAAGGCTGGGTTTATCTCATCGCCGAGAGCCAGGAAGAATGGGAAGGCGTTTGCGCCGTTATTGAACGGAGCGATTTGCCGGATGACGACCGCTTTGCGACCGCATCCAAGCGAGAGGAGAATGACGACACGCTGTGGGACTTGCTCACCGATGAATTCGCGCAAAAGCCTGCGTCCGAGTGGATTGCGCGCTTGCGAGCGGCAGGCGTACGCTGCGCCGATGTAACCGAGCAGTACAACGTCGGCTTCTTTGAAGACGAGCAGGTACTCGCCAACGGCATGCTCGTCGAGCACCAGCACGCGACATACGGCAAGATGCACTACTGCGCTAATTGCGTGACTTTTGGCGAGACGCGCGCCATCAATGGCAAACCTACGCCGCTGTTAGGCGAGCACAACCGCGAAAAGCTCGCCGCGCTAGGCTATTCTGCCGCGGACATCGACGACCTGTACGAGAAGGGCGTGCTGACCACCGAAGAGCCGCCTCAATCGTAGTCTCCTATGGAATCCGTCAGTCCTACCACGATGAACCGCGCGCGACTGCGCTTCTCGCTTATCGCGTCAGCCGTGTCGCTTCTAGTCATCGCGCTGTTTGCCTATGCTTTCTTCGGCATCGTGTGGGCGCTCGCGCCGCTTGCGGTGAGCGCGCTGGCTTTTGCCATGTCCTTAGGCAGAATGTCGCGCCGCTCGCTCTCGCTGTTCTGGCAAGACTTCCAACTGATGCTTGGCGACGCGCCCAGTAAGCCGCCTTCACATGAAGTGCCTACCACTTCGCAAGAGAATGTCGCGCCTTCGACTCCTTCAAGTGGGATAACTGAAATCGAAGAGACTGACGCACCGGCGTATGCTACTCCAATACCCGCAAGTCCATTACAAGTCAGTCCAATTACAGCCTTGGGTATTTCCGAGCGGCAAATCGGTGGGCTGCTGTTCATCTTGGGACTGCTGGCGGCGGCGTTCAGCCTGTATATGTTCCCCAAAGGGGCCCCCAACGCGCTGGCATGGTGGAGCTTCGCGCTGTCGGTCGCGTTAACGCTTGCGGCTGTGCCGGCGTTCGAGGGCGGCTGGTCGGCGTTCATCGCGCGATTTCGGCGCGGGTATCGTGTTTCGTTTGAGCCGCGCGGACTTCTGCCATGGGCCGCACTCGGCGCGATATTGCTATTCGCCTTGTTGGTTCGGCTGTATAACCTTGATGGATTTCCGCCGGGGTTGTGGTTCGATGAGGCTGACAATATAGACCAAGCCAAGCATATAGCAGATAATCCCGCTTCTTTGACGGTGTACAATGCTTGGAGCGGCTTGCCTAGTTTGTTGTTGCTGCCGATTGCTCTGGTAATCAAGTTTGCGGGCATTTCTATCACAACAGGCAGGCTCGTTGCCGTAGCCTTCGGACTGGCGGGCATAGTGGCGATATTCCTGATGGCGCGCATTATGGGAGGAATACTGGCGGGGCTCGTGGCGGCGTTCCTGACCGCCGTAACACGCTGGGACATAACATGGGCGCGCGTCGGGATGCATGGTATAACCGCGCCGCTTTTCGCCGCGCTGACCGCATGGCTGACATATCGGGCGTTGAAAAGAGAGCGTGCCGTAGATTTCGCGTTGGCTGGCGCGTCTATGGGATTGGGAATGTGGTTCTACTCGCCGTTTCGCCTGTTTCCGATAGTGATAGGGTTCGTACTGTTGCACGCGCTCGCTTTCGCCGGAAGTGGCAGACGGCGTCTCCTGCTTAACATCGGCGTCATGGCACTGTTCTCAGTGATTGTTACATTGCCGCTCATTCAGTTCGCGGCGACGCATCCAGATGAGTTCTTCCGGCGCACAGAAGTTACATCTCTATTCTCGCATGTAAGCGAAGAGGAACGCGTGGGCGCGTTAGCGAGTAGTCTGTGGACGCATCTGAAGATGTTCCACATCGAGGGCGATCCCAATGGTCGGCACAATATTCCACGTGAGCCGATGCTTGATCTGCTTTCGGGGCTGCTGATGCTGTTTGGACTGGCAATCGCAGTGGCGCGGTGGCGCAAGGCTGCGTATATTGTGCTTCCGGTGTGGATTCTGGTAATGATTATGCCTGGAGTGCTGACTATTCCCTGGGAAGCGCCGCAATCGCTGCGTAGCATCACGGTCATACCCGCCGTCATCGCGCTGATTGCGATTGCGATAGGTTTCTTATGGAATGTTGGGCGATCCATTCAATTGCCGTTGGCGCGCGTAGGCACGGCTTGCGTAGTCGCAGTGCTACTCGCGGCAATCGCTTACACGAACATCAATGCATACTTCGGGCAGCAGGCGAACGACCCGGATGTGTATTCGGCATATTCTACAGACGAAACGCTGATGGCGCGCGATTTAGCGGAGCAGGCGACGCGAGGATACAGCCCGATGGTGTCGCGGCAGTTCAGGCACAGCCTTGTTGCGAGTCTGTTCGGCTTCCGCTTCCCGCGTCAAACGATAGGCGCGCCGGCGAACATTCCGCTGAACTCGGATGCGGTATGGCGCGGCGCGGCGATATACCTCGAACCGCGCGAATCCGGATTCTACGACACTCTTAAGGCATACTACCCTGACGCCGATTATGCTGAAATCAGACCGCCAACGGGCGGAGATGTGATGTACTACGCGATGTACATCAGCAGCGAGGAACTAGAGGCGGCGCAGGGGATCATTTCGCGGCGCACAGCGGCGGACGGCGAAGTCGTCGAAGAGATGAAGCGCAGCACCGAAAGTGTCTGGGCGCTGGAGACATACGATCAGGATGGCACCTTCGCTGTCGAGTGGGCAGGGGCACTGCATATCACGCATCCCGGTGAGTACGAATTCATGCTGGACAGTGATTCCCCTGCAACGGTCGTGCTGGACGGCAAGGTAATCCTGTCCGAAAACGGCCAGCAGGTGACGGTCGAACCTGCCGTCGGCTTGCACATGTTTGAAGTACGCTCGAAAGTCGATAATCCGGACGGCATACTAAGGCTGCTCTGGAAACAGCCACCGCCGCCGATCGAAGACGATCTCGACAAAGAAGAAAACGCAGGTGAGCCGCAATTCAAGCCAATAACCGCAAGTAATCTATATCACGGCGATGTTCGACCTGTTGGGCTGGCAGGACGGTACTTCAAAGGCATCGATGACGCAAACGAGATTGACGGCGCAATTCCCGACGCGATGCAAATCACGCCCGGAATAGGCGGCGCATTCTGGTACAACTCGGTCGTGGACGGCGCACACCTCGCAGTTTGGGACGGCAACCTGAATGTGCCGATGTCCGGCCGATACAGGTTCAAGTTCGGTGAAGTGCGTGGCGAAATGCGAATATCGTTAGACGGCGAAACGCTGCTTGACACACGGGGCGAGCGGGAGAGGGAGAAAGAACTCCTCGAAGGCAGGCACAGTATCCGCTTGGAATACCAAACCGGCGACAATTCGCCCCTATTCGAAATCCTATGGACACCGCCCAAACAGCCGGAATCGCGCATCACGCCGGAATACCTGACGCCCGCGCCGGAGCACATGTTCCGCGCAATATCAGGAAAATGAGCTTATCAGGCAAGTAAGTCTCGCGTGAGCATCGTGGGCATAGATTACCGTGATACAACGAATAGTCCCTTCCATCCCTATCATCCCCATCGAGAGCGAAGGAACTGCAAGCGCGGCAATTGTATTCTGCATTGCATGACGTTCGTCAGGTATTACGCGATTAACCGCATCATCTGATTCGCATGCCGTCAACGCACGGCAATGCGTAGTCCCATAGTCTAATCGTACCATCGTGCGCTCTGTGTTATACTGCGCGCTGCTGGTATTGCATATTTTGGAGGGGTGCAATGTTTGATGTTGTCATTATTGGCGGGAGCGTAGTTGATGGAACGGGCGCGGCGGCGTTTCGCGCGGATGTCGGAGTAGAAGGCGAAACGATTGCTGCCATCGGCGATCTGTCCCAATCCGATGCGCGCCGTGTTATCGACGCGACGGGGCTGACCGTATCGCCGGGCTTCATCGACACCCATACTCATTCCGATGCTATACTGCTGACCGACCCGCAGCACGCGAACGGCTTGCGGCAGGGCGTCACCACCGAGATACTCGGGCAGGATGGGCTGTCCTACGCGCAACTCTCGCCTGAAAACTATCGTATGAACCGGCGATACCTCACGGGCATATTAGGCGAGCCGCCGATCGACCTCGATATGAGCAGTGTGGCTGCGTTCCGATCGCACTATCACAAGAAGACGGCAATCAACACCGCCTACTGCATAGCGCACGGGGCGATCCGCTTGGAGACGGTCGGCTTCTACGACAAGCCGCTCGTGGGGGACGCGCTGGACAAGGCTAAGCAGATGATCCGCGAAGGCATGGAGCAGGGCGCGGTTGCGCTTGCCACCGGTATGTCGTACATGCCGAACGCCTGGAGCGACACCGAAGAACTCATTGAGCTTTGCAAGGTTGTGGCGGAATATGATGGCGTGTATGTTACGCACCTGCGCGATGTACACCCCGAGCGCGGTTTCGGCGGCGGCGATGTGCCGGAAGCGCTGGAAATCGGCAGGCGATCCGGCGTCAAAGTACACTTCTCGCACTACCGCACAAGCGCCGAGAACGCCGGCAAAGTCGCCGAGCGGGTCGCGCTGATTGACGAGGCGAAAGCCGAGGGCGTTGACTGCTCGCTTGAGTTGTACCCGTATCCGACAGGAAGCAGCTTCCCGATTCGCTACCTGCCGCCAGATGTGAACGACGGCGGACCCGACGCGCTCCTCGAGCGGCTACGCGATCCTGCCGAACGGCAGCGCATGCTTGAATACGTGATAGAGCAGCCTAACGATCTGGCGTCAGCCGTGTTCACATATCTGCCGAAGAATAACCACCTCGAAGGCATGAGCCTGCGCGATATTGCCGCCGAGCGCGGCGAACTCAAGGAAGAGACTCTGCTGTGGCTGTTAGAAGACGAGGAATTGTCTGTCGGCTACCGCGGCGCTCCGCCAGACAGTGTGAAGGTATGGCAACAGGTCAGCAAGGACTGCGTCGAACTGCTATCTCGTCCCGACTACATGGTCGGCAGCGACGCCATCCATGTGGGCAGCATGCCGCATCCGCGCGCATACGGCTGCTTCCCGCGCTTCCTCGGGCGGCTGCGGCGCAATTTCGGCATGCTCACCCTTGAAGGCATGGTGCAGAGAATGACGGACAACGCGGCGCAACGATTTGGCTTGACAGGACGAGGCCGCATCGAGACCGGCGCGTTCGCGGACATCACGGTCTTCGACGCCGACCGCATCAACGACAATGCCACCTACGACGATCCCTGCCAATTTCCGACGGGTATTCCGTATGTGCTGGTCAACGGGCAGGTCGCGGTGGACAGCGAGCGGTGCACGGGCGTATTCGCGGGGCAGGCGGTGCCGTAATGGCGCGGCAAACATAAGGGCGCGTCAACTTGGATGCGTTATCGGTCGGTCTCACGGGCGAGCAGCTACTGCTGGTTGTAGCGATGGTGTTCGCGGGCGCTCTCGTCTATTGCACCGTCGGATTCGGTATCGGCGTAACAGCGATACCGCTGCTGCTATTGCTGCTCGACACGCAGACCGCTGTGGTGCTCATCAACACGGTCTCGCTGTTTATGTTCTCGCTAGTGATATGGCGAACTTGGCAGCACATCCCGGTGCGTCAGGTGTTACCCATCGTCGTTGCCGGTATCATCGGAGTGCCGTTCGCCATTTTCATTCTGACGGACACGCCGGACACGCTACTCCGTATCGCCATTGCATCGCTCATTTTGGGGCTAACTCTACTTGCCGCATTTAACACGCGCCGGACACTGCCAAAATCCTCGTGGATTGGTGCGGGTGCCGGGTTCGTGGTGAGCGTTATGGTGAATGCGTTCGGCGTTGGCGGCGCGCTGTTGGCATTGGCGCTGCTATCCCGGCGCCTCTCGAGTCAGGCGCTGCGCGGCTCGCTGTCGCTGTATTTTCTTGCCGTAGAGGGCGCCGGTGTCATAGGATACGGCGTTGCGGGGCTGCTGACACAGGAGCGCATGCTGCTTATCGCGGTGTCGGCGCTGCCGGTTGTACTAGGTTTCGGGGTGGCAATGCTAATTTTGCGCCACATAAACGAAGTGATGTTCCGGCGATTGGTCATTGCGGCGATAATGGGCACGAGCGTGACGGTTCTGGCGAGGGAGGCTATTAGCCTGTTGTGAGCGCGATTCAGATTGGGGTAGCCGCCCTGATGATGTTCCTGGGCTGCACTGCCCTGAGCGCGACGGGTTTCGGTATTGGAATGGTGGCAATGCCCGGCCTGCTGTTCGTACTGGAGCCGCAGACTGCGGTTGTTGTACTGAACACGGTGGCGATAGCAGTCGAGGCGTGGGTAGTCGTACAGGCTCGCAAGGATATACCGTTCCGGGATGTCTTGCCGATTGCCGCTGCAGGGGCACTAGGCGTCCCGTTCGCTGTGTACATCCTGAAGTTTGCCGATCCGAGCATAATGCGTATCGGCATCTCCGCGCTGATAATTGCGTTAGCAGCCACTGCTGCGGTTAATTTCCAGAGAGATTTTCCCTTTTCAAAGGCGGTCGGCATTCTGTCGGGGTTCGGAGTAGGTGTCGTGCTCCCGGCGTTTGGGGTGGGCGGGCCACTGGTTACGCTGTACCTCCTTACGCGAAGCTGGGGCAGGCAGTCAATCAGGGCCGCGATGGCGTTCTATCTGCTTGCACTGGACGTATTCGGCATAGCAGGGTACGCTGTGGCGGGTCTTTACACGGCTGAGAGGCTGAACCTGATTGCGCTTATGGTGATACCGATGCTGCTGGGATTGGGGCTTGGTTCTGTGATTCTGAAGATGATGAGCGAGCGCGTATTTCGCTATGCGGTCGTGATGTTGATTGTATTGTCCAGCCTGTCTGTGCTGGTCAGGGAGGTGGCAAGCCTTTGATTGAAATGGGTTGGCTGGAGGCGGCTGTGGCGATGGCTGCGATGTTTCTGGGAGCTACGGTGTTCAGCGCGACGGGTTTCGGGATAGGCATGGTTTCCACGCCCATCATGCTACTTGCCCATGGGCCGCAGTCCGCCATTATTGTGCCGGGAACCCTGGGAATGGGAGTGGCCGTCTGGATAATCTGGAAGTCGTGGCGAGATGTGCCTTTCAAGCAGGTAGTCCCCATAGCGCTGGCTGCAGTGGTTGGTTCGCCTATCGGCGTGTACATACTCAGCAACGCGGACGCGAGCGTGCTCAGCATAGTTATCGCCGGGTTTATTATACTCTTCGCTGTCGGATCGTTCTTCAAGGTGGAGCGTGAACTGCCGTACTCGACGCCGCTAGGGATACTGGCGGGTTTCATCGTGGGCGTGCTGCTGCCGACGACCGGCGTCGCAGGCTCACTGGTGATGCTCTATTTGATGACAAAGAACTGGGAACGCCAGACCGTCAGGGCAGCGATGGCATTCTTCCTGATGACGCTGACTACGGTCGCGGTCGTTCAATTCGCGCTTGCCGGCTTGTACACGCAAGAGCGGCTGATGCTGATAAGCGTCGCGGCGATACCTGCGCTGATAGGCTTGGCGCTAGGCGCATTCATCATCAAGCGCATCAACGAGCGGGCGTTTCAATATGCCGTGATTGGCATCATCATCTTCTCCAGCTTGGTGGCAATCGCTCAGGAATTGGTAAATCTTTAATGGAATTGGCAATAGGTTGGAATCAGGTCGCGTTTGCGCTCTTTGCGCTGCTTGCGGGCTGCACAGTGTACAGCGCGACAGGATTCGGCATCGCGATGGTCTCCATGCCGATTATGCTGCTTGCCGTAGGCGACCCGCAGACGGCGGTTGTGGTGGTGAACACGGCTGGCGTAAGCGCCGGTATCCTGATAGCGATTCAGGCGAGAAATGATATTCCATACAGGGAGATTGTTCCGATTGTGGTGGCGGGTATTTTCGGAGTTCCATTCGGGACGGCGATCTTAAAGTTTGCGGACCCTACCATCGTTCGCATAGGCATAGTTGTGCTGATTTTGGCGCTCGCTGCCCTGTCGATGAAGGAGTTCAAGGGTGAAATACCATTTGCGGGCACGCTGGGAGCTATCGCGGGCTTTCTAGTTGGCGCTACCCTGACGGCGTTTGCCGTGGGCGGCCCGCTGATCGTCCTTTTTCTGCTCGCGAGGAATCTAGGAAGACGGTCGGTGCGTGGAGCGATGGCGCTCTACCTTCTCGTCATTGCCGGGATTGGAGTAGTCGCTTATGCCTCCGCCGGACTGTACAACGCGGAACGCCTGACGCTGGTCGCTATTGTGCTAATCCCGTCCTTCATCGGATTCGGGTTGGGCGCGCTGCTGATTCAGCGCATGAGCGAGAGGATATTTCGTTATGTGGCATTGGGAATAGTCATTCTTTCGAGTATGGCTGTTCTGTTGCCGGAGGCTATGAAACTGGTGCGCGTGTGATAGCATTACCCAAACAATTCTGTGAGGAGAAACAATGAAAATTACATCAGTCGAAACATATCCGGTGGACAGGTATCTGTTCGTGAAGGTGCACACGGACGAGGGGATAACGGGCTACGGCGAGGCAGGCGCTTGGGGACACTTAGAAGCGACCGAAGCCGCCATCCGCCTGAAGTTCGCGCCGTATCTGGTGGGCAAAGACCCGCTGCTCATCGAGCATCACTGGCAGACGATGTATCGCACCGGACACTTCCGCGGCGCGGCGATAATGGCGGGTATAAGCGCGCTGGACATCGCGCTGTGGGACATCGCCGGCAAGCACTTCGGCGTTCCCGTGTACCAACTGCTCGGCGGCAAGGTACGCGACAAAGCGCGCGTCTATTACCATGTGTTCGGCTCCACGCGCGAAGAGTTGGTGTCCGGTGTGAAGGCGGCGAAGGAAATGGGCTTTACGGCAGTCGGACACCTGACTCCGTTCCTTGACGAAGATCGCGCCGTGCCGTACTACAAGTCGCATGCGGACAAGATGGCGGACGCTATTGACGCCGTGCGGTTATACCGTGAGGCTGCGGGCAACGAAGTTGACCTGTGCATCGAGATTCACCGCCGGCTGACACCCGCCGAAGCTGTCGTATTGGCGCAGGGCATCGCCGAGTTCCACCCGATGTTCTACGAAGACCCTATCCTGCCGGAGCATTACGACGCGATGGGATTGGTAGCGAACCAGATTACCGTGCCGATTGCCACTGGCGAGCGATTCCAGACCATCCACGAATTCGACATGCTGCTCAAGCGCGGCGCGGTGCAGTACATCCGCCCGGATGTGTGCTTGGCTGGCGGCATCACGCACACCAAGAAGATTGCAGCGCTTGCCGAGGCCAGCTACGTCGGTGTAGTGCCGCACAATCCACTTGGTCCGATAAGTACGGCTGCGTGCCTGCAAATTGCGGCATGCTCGCCGAACTTCGCCATCCAGGAATACCCAACCGGCGAACACGACTTCCCGAAGAATGTGATGGTGAAAGAGCCTATCGCAGTCGAAGACGGCTTCCTGATTATCCCAGACGCTCCGGGCATCGGCATCGAAATCGCCGACGACGCGCAAGAAAAAGCGCCACCGCGAACCTACGGTCAGATTAACGTCCGCCTCCACCGCGACGGCTCCGTAGTTGACCAGTAGAATCGCAATTATCTGCGGCAATTCCACCAGATTTGCCACTGAACACAGACATTACATTATCAGACCGCATCCATTCGACGGCTAGGAGTTTGAATGACGATAGAAATCAGATTCGTGGGTGAAGACGAACACGAACCGCTAATCAAGAGCGTGTCGCAGGGCTTTGGGACGCCGATGGACGATGACGATATCCTCGCTGCGTTCAAGCGCCCGTTGAAGAACGGCAGGTCTGTCGCGGGGTATGATGGCAGCGACATCGTGGGCGGCTTCACCGTATTTCCGCTTGACATGAATGTGCCGGAGGGAAGGCGCGTTCACACCGCCGTAGTGTCCAATGTCGCGGTGCTGCCCACTCACCGCAGGCGAGGCATACTCACGCGAATGATGGACTGCCAGATGCGCGCGGCGCACGAGCGCGGCGAATCGGTGGCGATACTCGGAGCGTCCGAGAGCATCATCTACGGACGCTACGGCTATGGCATCGCGGCGCAGCACGAACGCTGGGGCATTGACCGCGCGCATACCGCGATGCAGTTCGCGCCCACACCGACAGGTAGCCTGCGATTCATAAACAAGGATGGCGCGCAATCCACGCTGATGGATGTGGCTAATCGTGCCTGCGCGGACAGACCCGCATTCGTCCCGCTTCGTGAGGAGCATTGGGACTTCTTTATGGCGGACTTGGAGCTCGAACGAAATGGCGCCAGCGCGATGAGCTTCGTGCTATATGAAGAAGACGGGCAGGCAAACGGCTATGTCATTTATCGCCTGCGTGAACGGACTGTCATCGTGGGTGACCTAATGGCAGTTACGGATACGGCATACACCGCTCTCTGGCAGTTCTGCTTCGGTATAGACCTGCGGAACAGGATAGAATCGCGCAGCCGCCCGGTGGACGATCCGCTGCCGTGGATGCTCGCCGACCCGCGCCGCCTTGAGCGCGTGCCATACGATGGCATGTGGTTGCGCATCGTGGATGTGCCCGCCGCACTTGAGGTGCGAGATTACGCTGTAGAAGGACGCGTGGTGTTCGATGTGGTGGACGACTTCTGCGCTTGGAACTCCGGCCGGTTCGTATTGGAGGCAGGGCAAGGCGGCGCGGCATGCAAGCCTACGACAGCGGCTCCTGACGTTACACTGCCCGCAGCCTCGCTCGCGGCGATATACTTGGGCGGCGCGGATTTGAGCGTATTGGCGCGCGCCTCTCGCGCAGAAGTCGCCAACCCGGATGTCGCGCGCAAGGTAGATGCGATGTTCAAGGCGCGGCTGAAGGCGTGGTGGCCTCACGAACTATAGGACGCGATTTGACATCGATTGACAGGACATGGATGAACAGTATTGAAAGGATATTTTGCAAAATGGCAGCGAGTATTTCCAGCATCGTAGGGACGGGCGCGCAGGGCTATTCCGGCGATGGCGGACAGGCGACCGATGCCACGATGGACAACCCCTTCCATGTGGAATTCGACCCGTCGTATCGCTATCTCTACATCGCGGACTGCTTCAACTACGCGATACGACGGCTTGACAGGGAGACGGGCGAGCTAACCACATTCGCCGGCACGGGTGAATCCGGGCATACCGGCGACGGCGGACCGGCGACAGACGCCAAAATCGACGAAATCTACGCGATTCAGGTGGATGCTAACGGCGATGTCTATATCCTGCAGCGATTCAACCCGTCCATCCGCAAGATTGACGCGGCAACAGGCGTGATAAGCACGGTCGCGGGTAATGCTACCGTCGGTTATTCGGGCGACGGCGGGCCCGCCACACAAGCACAAATGCGCGAACCCAACGACTTCATCTTGGACGGCGACGGCGGCTTGCTAATCGCCGATGTGCAAGATCAGCGTATCCGTCGGCTGGACATCGCAAGCGGCGTTATCACAACATTCGCAGGCACGGGCGATAAGGCGCACACCGGCGATGGCGGCAGGGCGTCTGACGCGGGCATTTTCGGCGCGCGCGCCGTATGCGTGGACGGCAAAGGCAACACCTACATCTGCGAGCGCGAGGGCAACACGCTGCGCCGCATCGACGCGGACGGCATTATCACCACGGTCGCCGGTACAGGCGCAAAAGGCTACACCGGCGACGGTGAGCCCGCAATCGCTTGCGATTTCAATGGCCCCAAAGCAATCCGCTGCGACGCCGACGGCAACGTGCTAATCGTGGACACCGAAAATCACGCCATCCGCAAATACGACGCCGCAACGGGCATTATCACCACCGTAGCAGGCGGCCACGAGGGACCCGACGGCGATGGCGGCCCCGCGATAGGCGCTGGCTTGGCGCGACCGCACGGCGCAGTAGTGGACAACGAAGGCGCCATGTACATAGCCGACAGCGAAAACCATCGAATTCGTCTCGTGCGCTGAAGCGGCGGCGGGCTCTATTCGTGTCAATGAAAACAAGAAGCCTAGATTCAAGGCAATTGCTCGAATCTAGGCTGTACTATTGTCGTCCTCCGGTTCCCTAGGCGATTATCGCCTTCTCCAGCTCGGCTTCGTCGAAGTCTAGCCCGAAGCCGGGGCGATCGGGCAGGGTGATTTTGCCGTTCTCGGGGATTATCGGCTCTTGGAACAGGGCGGCTATGCGCTCTGCCGGTCCAGTGAACTCTTCAGAGAACTCGTGCGGGCGCACGGCATTGGTGACGGTGCTGTAGGCGTGCAGACTCGCGACCGAGTTCACGCCAACGCTCGGGCTATGCGGCATTATGACCTTGTTGTCGGAGACTGCCATCTCATAGACCCTGACTATCTCGGACAGACCGCCGACATTGAGAATGTCCGGCTGCAGAATGTCCGGGTTGGACAGGTCTATCAGGTCGCGGAAGCGCCACGCGGATGTTTCCTGCTCGCCCGTTGACACCGCCATGTCGAGCGCGTCCACGACTTGGCGCAAACCGCGCAGGTCGTACTGTGGCAGTGGCTCCTCGAAGTGCGCCGCGCCCATCTCTTCCAGCCGTCTGCCCTGCTGAATCGCGGTCGGCACGGAATAGCCGTTGTTCGCGTCAAATCCCAGCGGCACATCGTCGGGCAGCCACTCGCGAACGGCGCGGAATATCTCGAAGTCGTTGCGCGGGTTGCTGTCCTGCCGGTAGTCGCGCCAGTCCATGCGCACCTTGAACGCGCGGAAGCCCTTGTCGTAGCCTTCCTGCACCTCTTCGAGCATCTCGCCGGGCGACTTGCGCCAGCCATTGCCGCGGCTCCAGTACAAAGGAATCTCGGTGCGCCGCGCGCCGCCCAGCATCGCGTAAACCGGCAATCCTGCAGCTTTGCCCATAATGTCCCAGCAACAGATGTCTATCGCGCCCGCAATCTGCGGCGGGACGCGGGTCGCCTGCTGCCCCGTGCCAAGCGAGAGCTTTTCCCAAATTTGTCGAGGTTGTCGCGGGTCTTCGCCAATTAGCAGAGGCTTAATCATTGAGTCCACATACGCGCGGAACACGTCCAGCCCGCGCGAACCTTCCGCGATGCCGGTGATGCCCCCGTCCGTATAGACCCGCACGATGAGCCTGCCGCCCTGCCCGATGAACGATTGGTCGTCCGGTCCAAGGAAACTGCGCAGCTGATTTACTTGTATGTCAGTGATTTTCATCGATTGCACCTCTGTTGCGTGATTGAGTATCGGGTGATCAATTATTGCGTGATTAGGTCATCTGAATCCAGCGCCTTGACTATATGAACGCCCGCTCGCATTGTCAACAGCGCCGATGTTAATTCAAGAATCCTACCTGCCCAGCTCGTCCAACGTCCGCCTCGCGCCTTCCACGACCCATGGACCATCGCCGCCTGCGGTCAAGAACAGCCCGCCTTGTTCTGCGCGGCGTAGCGCTTCGGATGCGCTCGGCGTGTATATGCCGGGTATCTTGCCCGCGCGCTTGCATGCCTCGAATACGCTGACAATCAGGTCGTCGTGCGCCTGCCAGCCGGCAGGATCAGACAGGTCAACTCCCATTGAGTACATGAGGTCGCCGGGGCCTATCCAGCATGCGTCTATGCCTTCTACGGACAGGATGGCTTCGGCGTTCTCCGCAGCCCTTACCGATTCAATCTGAACTGCGAGGAAGATTTCATCGTTCGCCCAGCTCATATAGTCGCCGCCAAGAAAGCCCGTGCCGAACGCGCCCGCCGAGCGTCCGCCAAGAGGCAGATACCGCGCCGCTTCGACTGCCGCTTCTGCCTCTTCCACCGAGTTCACCATTGGCACGACGATGCCCATTGCGCCGCGGTCGAGCAGCCTGCCGATAGCGCCGAATTCGTTGCGTCGGACGCGCGCCATCGGCATCGCCACGCCAAGCGCGATGCTGCGAAATGCGGCCATGGAGGAGTCGTCGCTCCAAGTTCCGTGTTGGTTGTCCACAAGAATAAAATCGAAGCCGAGCGGTGACAGAAGTTCGGCCGAAAGCGCCGATCCAAGGTTGACCTCTGCGCCAAATGCGGGCTCGCCATTGAGCATACGCTGCTTTGCGGTGTTGATTGCGTTGATTGCCATTATTGGCGTCCTTTCATTTCAGAGCGTTAGCTATGTGATGCGCGATAAGTTTAACCCGATAGCCCCATGTGTTCCAGCAACAAAGGCGTAACCTGCTCCGGCTTTTCGATGTGAGGAAGATGCCCCGCGCCTTCAAACACTTCAAGACTGGCGTTCGGCATAGCATCGGCGATCTGCTCGCCTGCGCTGACGGGCACGATGCAGTCGTTCTCCCCCCAAACGACAAGCGTCGGAACTTGCACGCGCGGCAGTAGGTGGATGAGGCTAGGATCGTGCATATACGGCTTCCAGCATAGGCGCGTCGTCATTTCGCGTCCGCGTATTCGCAGATTGGGTTCTTCCGCATCGATTGCCGCGGCGAGCACATCGGAATTACCGATGGCTAGGTTGATGGTCTCTTCTTCGCCGAGCAGGAAAATATCCGCAATCTCGCCGTCTGTCGGGCGGACTCCGGCGGTGCCGATGAGCGTTAGGCTTTGCAGAACCTGCGGGCACATCACCGCCATCTCCGCCGCGATCCAGCCACCCATGAAGCCGCCGATGAGATGCACCCTGCCCAGTCCAAGTTCGTCAAGCGCCCAGAGGTAGAAGCGCGCTAGGTCATCGATAGTCTCCAGCCAGTCGGGCCGCTCCGATGTGCCAAAGCCGGGGTGCGTGGGCGCATATACGCAAGCAGACCGCGACAGGGCTTCGAGATACGGCAGCCATCCAAGATTGCCTTCGATGCTGTGCAGTGAAAGCACCGCGTCGCCGCTGCCAGCCTTCAGCATATGGATTTTCGCGCCCGCAATTTCGATATAATTATCTGAGTTGTTGGCTTCTGTCATGCTTTCCTCGTCATTTGGACAATGCCCAAACCGTACTTAAATGGCGGAATTGGAAATTGGAGTGAAGTCTGCTTACGGCGCCACTTCAAACGGGCCGGGCAATTCGAGTTCTTTGCCGAGTTCGCGGAGGGCGGGCAGCACTTCGTCCTTCATCAGGCGCAGGCAATTCATCGTATCTTCGTGGCTGATGCTGCCGTCATTCGTCCACACCGCGAGTATGCCGGGACGCACTACCGACAGCACTTCGCGCAGTTTCTTGATTACGGTATCCGGGCTGCCCACGACGATGCGATTGAGTT
Organism: Chloroflexota bacterium; assembly: GCA_009840355.1. NCBI lineage: Bacteria > Bacillati > Chloroflexota > Chloroflexota bacterium. Next base: position 1,782 of record VXNZ01000034.1, on the reverse strand, counting down.
GCACGACCCTGTCGTAGCCCGCCGCATCTACGCCGCCTACCAGCCTGTCCGGTCTGAGATTGATGTTCGCGAGCCGTTTGCGACCTTCGATGGAGCTATAGCCCGGTGGGTTCATATACTCCGGCGGCATTGGCACGCGACCGACACCGGCGTTGCCGGACAAGAAGCCCCTGCCCACTTCGTACGCCTTCTCGTCCGTGTCCTGAACATGTACGCGGAACAGATAGCCGAAGTTCTGGGGGCCCGGTTCGTATCCGACTTCGTTCGCCGCTTCCGCGTAGATGCGCTTGGCATCGCCGACCACATCAGGGTCAGCCTCGAGGAAGACGTACGGATAGTGCCGCTGCGCCGCCCAAATCATCGTCTCAGGGCTTGCGCTGCCCGGCACCCACACGGGTGGATGCGGCTCTTGAAGCGGGCGCACGAATGGGTTGACCACGCGGAATTCGTAGTGCTTGCCGTCCCAGCGGAATGGTCCCGGCGTCGTCCATGTCTTGAGGATAAGGTCGTGCGCTTCCTGAAATCGGTCTCGGTTGTGCACCGGGTTTGTGTTCGTCGCCCAGGACTCGACGCCGGTGCCGCGCACAAAGCCGGAGACAAGCCTGCCGCGCGAAATCAGGTCAATCTCGGCGAGTTCCTCAGCCATTCTGATTGGGTTTTCCTGAATGGGCAGGGGATTGCCGAGCAGCACAATCTTGGGCTTCTTGGTGGTGCGCGCCAAAATCGCCGCTTCGAGGTTCATCGCGGCGCCCATGCAGGTGGGCGTATTGTGGTGCTCGTTGAGCATCAGCCCATCGAAGCCGACCTCTTCGCAGTACTCGTACTCGTCGAGATAGTAGTTGTACATGTGCGACGCTTTGCCCGTGTCGAAATGCGAGTTGGGGAAGGTCAGCCGGACGGCGCTGCGGTAGCTATTGCGCACATCCTCTTCCGTATAGTGGTAGTACGCGCGCTCGGTGAATCGCATCAAGAACATCTGGAACCCTCCTCAAAAGCAATAGCCTCAACGCTCCGTAAGGTTAGGCGCATTGAGGCTATATGGCAAGGGGGGTGATTCACATGAATGGACAGGACGGGCGCGCTAATTCGCGTGGATTAGCTCGCTAGACGCTCCACGCTGGGAACTATCGGAGAGAGAGTGCCGTGCCAGTGGATTTCGAGATGGTGTCGGGCCCGAGTGCAGGCGAGATAGAGAAGCATGCGATCAAATTCCGATGTTTCGCTGAAGTTGTTCTTGCTCGCATTGGCTACAATGACGGCGTCGAACTCCAGGCCCTTGGTGAGGATTATGGGGCTGACGATGATGTCGGTTATTATCAAGCTGCCCTCTTCAAGTCTGCTCACATCCTCTATTCGCTCTGATCTGAATTCTTGCATGATGTCCTTTGCGGTATTTTCCCATTTGGTCAGCACGCCAATCGAGCGAACATCATCCAACTCGCGCAATCTGTCGATGGCATCGGTGATTGCCGTGTGCATTTCGGCGGCGCTTCGAGAGCGCACGAGTTCGGGGCGTTGACCATTGCGGCCATAAGGTTGTGGCGTCTTGGTAGTACGCATGGGCAGATCCTTCAATATGCGGTTTGCGTACTGGGTAATTTGCTTTGTGCTGCGGTATGCAAGGCGCATCTCTCGTGCTCTGGCGACATCGGCTTTGTCAAACAATTTGGCGAATTCATTCCAGTTGGTGACGGACCTGTGCGGAAGGAGTCCTTGCTTGAGGTCGCCGGTACTGTATCAGTTTGAAATTTGTTCAATCGCTAAATGAGACTCAACCAAGCC